>JAFDFT010000048.1 GCA_019309685.1 Deltaproteobacteria bacterium | reverse complement strand
TCATCATCTGCGCCAAGAACGTATTTTACATTACGGCCGTTTTTCTGCACTGCGGCACCACCGGTTATCAAAAGCCCGGCTCCGCCTTGCGCCTGCCTTTTGTAGAACTGAACAAGGTTGTCCGTTACTTCCCCGCGTTCGCTCGCCATGTTCTCTACAGTAGCCGCTTTGACAATCCTGTTATCAAGTTCAAGGTTACCTATTTTAATTTTATCTTCAAGCATCTATAACTCTCCTTTCCTGTATGGTTACCATAATCCTCTTATGACAGAAAGTTTCAGATATATCAATACATCAAAAACCGATCTCAAGAGTAATACCATTTAAAAACCCCTCCTAACACAAATTTAACATGGCTCTCACATTTCTCTAACACAGGTAATATACAATTTTTTAATAAGGAAATAGCTTAACGAAACCATTGCTAGGAGAACTAAAATGCAAGATTTAATTTTTATTATTTTGTGTTTTATTGGAGTCATGTATTTATTTTTCAAAGTCACCTCGTTTATGAATAAGCTCCTACAGTTAATGAGTAGTTTAAAAAATTAGCAAAAAAATCCACCGAAGACTTAATACCCTAATGATTGCCTATCCATTTATTTAACATAGAAAGGTAGGCTCTTAAAAGTGTTTCCAATCCAAAAATGAACAGCTCTTTGTCCCGCCATATCGGAACGAAAAAGGGCCATTTGTGGATGGAATCTACTATATGACAATCATATCGCTGAAACCTCACGATTTTTGGCAATCCCGTTTTTTTCAATTTAAACAAAATTCTAACATTGTCCTAATACCTGTTTAACACGCCCACAATAGCTTACCATCAGTAAGTCTTCTTTGAAGCTGGTTCAAAGAAGCATATTACAAACACTTTTTATGGAGGTGAAAAATGACAAAGAAAATTGTGTTAGCAGTATGTATGTGCTTCCTGGTAACAAGCGCAACAGTAAAAGCTGACGAACTGGGTGAACTGAAAAGACAATTTGAACAGCAGAAAAAAGTAATGAATAAGATGGAAAAAAGAATCGAACAGCTCGAATCAGATAAGGGTACTACACAGGACCTCAGCTGGCTGAAAAGTATCGAATGGATTAAACGAGTAAAATGGAGTGGTGATATTCGATACAGACATGAATATATCGATGATGAAACGGAAGCTACAAATCATCGAAACAGGCACCGGATTCGGGCAAGGTTAAAGATGAAGGCCAAAGTCAATGACCAGGTGGATGCAACAGTTAGAATTGCAACCGGCAGCAGTGATTCACCAACATCCACAAATCAGACACTTGACATGGCTTTCAGCAGCCACCCTATCTGGCTTGACCAAGCATTTGCGGATTATCATCCGGACCTTGTTCCAGGTTTGCATGTTCTGGCTGGCAAGATGAGCAACCCTTTTTACAAGGTAGGCGGGCATCAGCTTTTCTGGGATGGCGATGTGACTCCTGAGGGTGGTGCGATCACTAACACGCATGGCTTTTTTAATGGCCAAACCACCGTCAACGTAAATACAGGAGGCTTCTGGGTCGATGAAAGAAATGCCGGGCCCTCTGTGGATACCAGTCTATGGGGTGCTCAGGTGTATGTAAAACAGAAACTTCCCTATAATATGCATCTTATTGGCGGTACTACCTATTATGATTTCGGCAATATTGAAAATAGGACTGTAGCCGGAATCGGTTTTAACGGCAACACTCAGAATGCTGCAGGGAATTACATGTACGATTATAATATCATAGAAGGTTTTGGAGAATTCGGCATTAAAGTGTTCAGCTTCCCCATTGCTGTGTATGGTGCATATTTAAATAATATAGCCGCAACCAGCAATAAAGACTCTGCCTGGATTACTGGTGTAAAGTTCGGCAAGGCTAAGAAACCGGGTTCATTTCAAATTGCCTACGATTATCGAGAAGTCGATAGCGACGCTGTAGTTGGCGGTTTTTGTGATTCTGATTTCGCAGGTGGTATGACAGACTCCAGAGGCTATAAGATCAGTGCCAAGTACCAACTGATGAAGAACTGGCAACTTGGACTCACGTATTTCCATAATGAGATGAACTCTAGCACCACAGAAGATGAATTAAATCTGCTTCAGGCAGACTTAATTTTCAAATTCTAAGTTCATTCATTACAATTTAAAAGGATCAAATCTCCGAATGGTCAATTTAGGATCAATAGGGGATTTGATCCTCATTTCTTTGGCAATTAGCATATAGGATACAGGGCCAAACGTTATCAGGTCCATGAATGAATAATAGCAATATTTTACTGACAGCTAGATAAACGCATCGTCACCATACGTAATATGGATGCTTGCTGCGGTGTCGGATAAAATTTTTGCAATTTCATTTTCGATTGCACCATAGGGCCTGAAAAAAATTATCTTTTTCTCCATGCTGTTTATGAATCCATATTTTTTTAAAAGTTTCACGTAGGAATGACGTCTAACAAGCCGTAAATGAATAATATTAATGGTATTCATATCGAAAAAATGAACAGCAGCGTCCAACAAAGCGTCTGCCACATCAAACCTATTTGGCAGGGTTAATATATCAACAATATATCCGACCGGATAATTTTTTTTCCGTTCATTAATTCTTAGGACGATATATCCAAGAATTTGATCTTGTTCCTGTGCGCATTTGATAATGTAATCGCCACCTCGGGGGTCACAATATCGCCAGTTTAAATATTTATCAGTTCTTTCAGTCATTAGTTCGTAGCTATCTGAAGCCACATCCCAGAGTTTATTGATCCGTTCATCAAACCGATTAATATCAGATATTTTAATATTACTATCTGAAGCATATGTCTTTTTTAGTAAATTTTTCATATGGCTGAAAAAATACAGAAACCTGAAGGCAATATGTACCATACGCTTCCGTTTATAAAATACTCTATCCAAATGATGGCCGATATCCTTTATCCTTACGAAATGAGCCATCCGGGCATATAGAGGTTGCTTTTTTTTTAGAGAGCGAAAGTAAAATGGAAGGGCGGTTTCAAAATAGACAAATTCCATACCGCTTTTCTTTCTCAATTCGTTGATAAATGAATCCAATTTGCTCGCTACTCCTATTTCCCTGTAGCCCGGCAGAACGACTAAATCCGGGCCGCAACAGCATACGTAAACACTATCTCCGACTTTCATTTTTCTTGGAATTGAATGAAGGCAGCCGATCAGCTTATCTCCATTCTTCGCAACTGAAATTATCGTCTGCTTTGTTAAATTTTCGCGATAACGCCACAGCCAGTGATTCAAAGGTGTGGATTTCAGGTCAAATGGAGGCCATCCTTCATAACCGAGTTGAAGCAGTTTGATAATCTCTTCTTCTTCACCGGAGCTATAAGGTTGAATGGTATATTTTTTCATGTAAACTCAAGTATAATACTTAAATAATCGGCAAGTGTGATAGTCAAGTTTGCTCAAAAAACGATTTAATTATAGACTCTATAGTAGAAAAACAAAATAAAAGGAAATTAGCCAGGCTATTAAGCTATAGAAAAAAACTGATTTTCAATAAGAATATATCTGTTTGAATTTATTACCGATTATGGGAGTTAATAGTTTGAAATACCATTCACATATATAAGTAAAGTTCGCCGGAGGTGAATGGCTCAAAACCTTGCGCACTATATATTGGAGTAATTTTTCATCGAATACAAAAATCAAATAACTTAAAAATCGACTTTTTTAAATTTCATTACTTCTTACCATTTATGAAATTTTACCTGGTTATTATTGATAATAATATCTATACTAAGATAGAAATACAAAAGATCTGCTTAAAAAGCTCGCAAGTAAAATATAAAAGGACAGATTTTTATGTCCGAACAATTCTCCTTTAATGACAAACATGTTCTGGTAACGGACGCGTGCGGCGGAAGTATTCAAAATTTGTCATTATCTTTGCAACATCTAACAACTTTATAAAAAACCTTTTAAATAAAATACTATCGGAATATTGAGACCCTTGAAAAATGCTAGTTTTTGTTCAAGTTCAAGGAAAGGCGAAAATTTTAACCACAGACATACAATGAGTATTTCGAGGATTAAAATTTGAGCGTGACGCAGAAATTGAGCAAAAAGAAGTGTTTTCCAGAGGTCTCAAACTTTTTCTTTTTGCATCTTCTTCAAAGTCTTCCAGAGATCTTCAACCTGTTTCCGGGTCTCATCAAGTGACTTGTCATTATGAATAACAAAATCTGCATATCCTATTTTTTCATCTATTGGCAGCTGAGATGAAAGTATATTGGCCGCCTCATCTTTGCTGATACCATCCCGTAATGCGAGTCTTTCCACCTGAACTTCCGGCGGGGCATATACAACAAGCAGCTTATGAAACATATACTGCATATTGACTTCAATCAAAAGTGGAATTACAACCTGAATTATCGCCTCAGTGTCATTTGCAGTAAATTCGTCTACCTGCTTAAGAAATTCAACACCAATCTGGGGATGAGTAAAGCTCTCCAGCTTTTTTCTCTTTTCCATATCCTTAAAGACAATGTCCGATAATTTTTGCCGATCAAGACTGCCATCTTCCATAAGGACCTGCTCACCAAAATAGTTAACGATATCCTTTAATGCCGGTTTTCCGGGTTCAACAACCTGCCTCGCAAGAACATCAAAATCAATGGTTTTCGCGCCCATTTCCTGCAGCATGTCGGCAACCGCCGTCTTCCCGCTGGCAATGCCGCCTGTCACGCCCAGCAGCAACCGGTTGTCCTTACCTCTAAGACCTTCCATCTGCCCCATTCCTCCATACGACATGGGGAAAGCGTTTGTAACGTCAAGTTCAGCGCCTGCATAACTGATAGGATACCTGATACCTCTCCTGTACAAGGTCTCTAAGCCAGTCAAGGCTTTTTCCATTACACCGGCAGGCAGAGCCATGACCAGGTCTTCGTCCTGAGCGTGACCGTATCTGCGCTCGCCGTAGCAGGGAATAGTCATAGACGGCTTTCCAGTCAGATAACACCTGGCGATGGCATCTGAGCAGGATGTCTCTCCCACGCAGAAGAACTGCATAACTTCATAGTCCTCAAACTGAAGCGCGTTGATTAAAAGCATTATCTGAGCTGGATTCGCATAAATAAGAACGATATCCGGCTCAAAGGGCTTATATGCCAGAGGGGCCATTGCCACAGCTTCATATTTCCCAAGCGGCAGTCTCGGTATAGCCGCCTCGTACTTTTTCCCGTCCTGTTTGGTCTTCGTCCACACGATGTTGCGGAAAGTCCCGTCTTTCATCACATCCGGTATATCCGTTAGTCCGATTATAGATGGACACATGGGTGACATGAAATCATCAAGATCGGCTCCGACAGTCCAGTCAAAATTCCTGACAAGTGTAATCAACTGGCACATAGTCTTCTTTTGCGCGGGTCTGCGCATAAACGGAATCTCATCAAGGTCTTCCTTTTTCTCAAGCATCTTAAAAGCCACAGGAAATGACTTCAGCCGCATCAAAAGCTCCATCCTTCTAATCAGTTTTTCCCAGTCAGTTTGTTTTTCCATATCAATACCTCCATTCAATTAATTAGTATCAATGATTCAGTCTTTCCTGAAGATAACCGGCGAATAATTCCCGCTTTTTAATGCGGCCACAAGCTCCTTCTCATCATTGATTTTTTCTGAAAACCGGGTCGCGTACTTGCCTACTTCCAAAACCTCATGCGCATCACTTCCGCCTGTAACAAAAAGCCCAAGACCTTCCGCAACTTCTAAGGCAAAATCATTCTCTTTTTCCGTGACCTTACCGTTCAGCACCTCAATCGCGTCAACTGACTTAAACATAGGCCTTTCCATTGCTTTTTCAGGCGTGAGGCCCACCTGGCTCGCGCCAAACACCAGAAATCCACGGATAGGATGAGCCGCGATCATGAAACCATCAACCTCTTCAACCTCTTGCCTTAATTCGCTGATATCAAGAATCCCTTGTATATCCTTGTCCATTCCAAATACAACCACATCTCCTTGTTTGGTCGTAATCTCGTTACCCCTTAAAACCAGGAAGTCATATTTCTGCCTTAATGCCTCCACCTGATCCGGATCCCATACGTAATTATGATCTGTAAGACAAATAGCGTCCAGACCGATTCTTTTGGCTTCCTGGATCAAATCACCAACCGCTGCTGAACTGCATGGTGAAGAGGGGGACGTATGCACATGCAGATCGATCACCATTTCACCCGGTGCTTTATTCCCCTTTTTTTTGGAAATGGTTTTACTTTTTTTATTTGCGGCAGCCTTCCGGGAAGATTTCTGTTCATCAACAACCTTTTTATCGGATGATTTCTCCGGATCATCTTTTTTTGTATTTTCTGCTGCTCCGGCCGCTGTCCCAGCCATTGTCCCAGCGACAAACTCATCAAATGTAAGCTCAGGGGTATCCTTTTTCGCGTCTTGATATTTTATAACCAGTACCGCTTCCTTTGCTGAATGGCTGCATTCAAGAAGGAGGTTGGCATAATGCCTGCATGATTTTCGCCCGACAACCTTAAAAACCTTCTGACCGTATCCTTCCTCTCCCACACGGAAACCAACGGCTTCCTGTAAAAACTGAGTTGCCCTTGGGCATTCAGGTGTTGTGAATCGATTCCACTTCCCATCTATTTTAATGATCTCCAGGTCGGATATTTTAAAGGAAATATCTAGTTCCAGCCCATACACATCATCATCCAGCACACCATGAACAAGGAGTGTATCCTTATCTTTTTTCACAACACTAACCAGCTTGTTCCGTTTAAATTTTAACATACTTCAATCACCTTATTTTTTCTCATTTCTATATTTAAAACAAAGCCTTAAACTTCCAGCAAGTGATATTTATGGAGGGTCAATACCTTCTACCATAGAGCTGCCGGGAGCAAACGCAGCACAGCGATTGTACAGCCTGATGTTCTCTTTCACCATGTTTTTATAGGCTTCCGCTCCAACTTCCTGCCCTTCCGGGATCTGCATCATAGTGTCTTTGGTAAACGATAAAATCACCCCGTGACAGCATTCTTCAACCATGAAACCAAACTGTTTACAGTCCGTCGCATCCGCCACTAGCCCTTTTAGAATTTTCAGCAAACCAGAGCCGATACGGACACCCTTTAGTTTCTGGAAAGCACCCGACACATCTATACATTCATTCTGCTGGGTACGGTTGAATTCAGACGTTATTTCAATGATTTCGAGTTCCGGTAGCTGCACCCTGATCTCAACATATGCATCCGTAAACGTGTCTTGAAGCCGGCAGCTTGACAGCATTGTCTGATCGTCAATTTGCTCAACACTGGTACTTCTGCTCCTGGAATAGACTAAAAGATTGCTCATATGAATATGCTCCTTAAAAAATAAACAGGTTCACGTTAAAAACAATTTTTTTTGATGCCTGAATTTTGCACGAATTGGAGACTTTCATATGCCCCGCAAGCGGGATTTCGCTTGCGCTCAACAAGCTGCATCTAAGGGTGAAGCCATAGTTCACTATTGCGAACCCTTAGTAACACCGCATATGGAAGTCTCCGGTTCGCCCATCGGATGAAAAATGATGAGAAAATAAAACAATGTTCCTTTTACCATATGGGTATAATGCTTCAATATTAGAATATTACTGAAACTATTATTATAAATCATCGAAAAGGGTTCTCATCAATTTTCATGCAAGATTTAGGGAATAACTATCTCCCCTTGTACTTCGGTTCCCGCTTCTCTTTAAATGCCCGGGGCCCTTCCTTGACATCTTCGCTCATGAATACGGGTAAAGCATGTTCAAGCTCATTTGCCAATCCTTGTGATAATGTCAAACCAATATTGGAAAGAACAGCCTTCTTTATGGCCGATATTGCCAGCGGGCCGTTCTTGGCAAGAATGCTGGCAAATTTTTCCGCCTCTTCCATCACCTGGGAAGCAGGGACTACCCGGTTTAAAAAACCATATTTATGTGCCTCTGCTGCGCTCATCAGCTCGCCCGTAAGCAGGATCTCCATAGCCCTGGCATACGGCATCTGCTGAGGAAGTCTGACGCTGGACCCGCCCATGGGGAAAATGGCCCATTTAACCTCCTGGAGACCGAACCTTGCATTTTCTGAAGCCACGCGGATGTCGGTGGCATATAAAAATTCAAAGCCCCCGGCAATTGCGTCTCCGTTCACAGCGGCGATTATGGGTTTGTGAAGCTCAAATTCTCTGAGAAGAGCTCTTTGCCCTAGGGTTAAGTCAGAATGAACCTTTTTATCCGCATCAGACTCAGGCTTTTTCGCGCCTGAGTAAAGCGGGATCAGCTTGGCCAGGTCCGCGCCTGAACAAAATGTCTTTTCTCCGGCCCCAGTGAGGATGGCGCATCGCATACTGTTGTCGTCCCTGTAGTCCTCCCACGCAGCGGCAAGTTCGAGGATCATCTCAGGATCAATTGCGTTGTGAGCCTCCGGCCGATTAAGGGTCAGGTATGCGATTCCATTTTTTTTCTCATATATAAGCGGCGGCATAATTATCCTCCTTTGTTTAATATTACATAATCAACCCATGTGATGAAACCATCACGAAAATCGAAGTACGAATTAGAATTAACGCCCTTTGAAATGATCCATTGCCCTGGATGTACCAAGTAGATCCCCCAGCCAATCGACAAATGTTGCCGGAAGAAATTTAAACAGCGGAACCAGCTTCACTATGAAAGGTGTTTTAAGGTAAGATCTTTCTTTCTTTACGGCCTTTATTATTTTTGCCGCAACAACTTCCGGTTTTAACAGCGGGCTCAACAGTGGCGGTGTAAAGCCCTCAAACATTCCTGTATCAATAATCGATGGACAGACACACGTAACCTTTATCCCCTTATAGCCGTATTTCTTCATTTCCATCCTTAAGGAATCGGAAAAACCGATCACTGCAAATTTCGTCGTACAATAATCCACCAATTTCGGCACCGCAAGCATGCCCGCCGCAGATGCGATGTTCACAATGTGGCCCTTTTTCCTTCTCATCATTTTCGGCAACAATGCCTTCGTCATCCAGATGACGCCCATGAGATTAACATCGATGGTCTTTTGAATTTCCTCATGTGTACTATCAACCATCGTCTTACCGACAACAATGCCCGCATTGTTGACCAGAATATCAACGGACTTTAGATCTTTCGCCAGGAGTTTGGCAGCCCTTTCGATTTTTTTTCTGTCTGAAACATCGCAGACATATGTAAACACCTTGGTCTCTAATCCTTTTAGCTCTTTTTCTACCTGCCTGAGTTTACGCCTGTCTACATCAAGAATTGCGACTCTTGCTTTTTCTTTGGCAAACCGCAGTGCCATTTCCTTTCCAATCCCTGACGCACCACCTGTGATAACAACATTCATTCCGGCTAATGATTTCATAAGTATCAACTCCTTATAATATTTTAGTATTTGACTTTTAATAGGTGACCCTCTATGTATTGTCAAGAAATTTGAAGTTGATTATAATCCTGAATATTATTTATTGGATGATTTAATCTTCATTTCTCCTAATCAATATTAGTAAGATAAGGGAGCCTCCGAAAATAGTAATTTTTATTCACGTTTGAGGATAGCGCTAATTTTAATCAGTCACCGAACTTTGGTGGGTTAAAATTTAAAAATCCTATAAAAAAGAGCATGTTGCACATATCTCAAAATAACAGGCTTCGGCCTGTTGTTAATTGTTTTGCAGCAGGAAATATATTCGCATGTACCATATTATAAGGCTGGGATTTACCAATTCCTATCTGATTTCCGGGGATAAGGGATATTTACTCATCGA
>JAFDFT010000047.1 GCA_019309685.1 Deltaproteobacteria bacterium | reverse complement strand
TTAATACCCATTAGAATTTCATTGATATGCGTAATCAGATAGATATCCAGTTCCGCTTTGACTTCAAGGGCATTCAATGTCGCCGGATCATACTGAATCCCAACGTTTACCTCGTCTTTAGCATAAGCAGGAACTTCCCACAAAGAAGCAACAGTAAAAAATACAAAAATAGCCAGTACGATATAGTTTAGATTTCTCTTCATGTTTTTTACCTTCCTCTTATCATTTAAAATTATCGAATTAAATTTATCCTACTTGAGGATCTTAATGCTGTTCAGTTGGGAAAAGTTTGATACACCCTGCAGCCATTCGTAATCTACGCTGTCATTCATGGCATAAATCACATTGAGCCCAAACAATGGGATGTATGTGTAATCTGACTGTAGTATCCGATGCAGCTTCTTGAGAATTAACAGTCGTTTTTTCTGATTCATTTCCTTTCCTTGAGCATACACAAGCGCATCCATTTCTTTTTGTCTCGGCCTCTCAGAATAAGAATTGTACGGGCCATCACTCGGCAGAGTTACGAGCAACCGGAGATTTGGGTCCCTTCCGCCGCCCATCCCATATACGGCCAAGTGTCCAAGCCGTTTGTCTTTCGTTCGCGCATAAGTATAAAAGACTTTTGTGTCAAACTCATAAGTCTTAACCGTAATGCCGATATCCTGCAGATATTTCTGTATGGCTGATACGACCTGTTTTGCATTCGGAAATCCGCTATGATAAGTCAGAATCAACGGGGTGTCAGGCTTATAGCTAGATTGATTCACAAGCTCACGGGCTTTTGAAGGATTAAATTCAACACTGTATTTAGGGTCATAGCCCAACTCAATTTTATTTGTATACATGTACAGGGGGTAGCCTTCGCCCAGGAAAATGTTATCCACTAGTTCCTGCCGGTTTATGCCCATCATAATCGCCTGTCCAAGTTTATTATCCCGCATGATCGGGTACGTGTCCTGCTTGAGTGATAATGCATGCAGGCTTGGAACGATGGCGCTTTTTACCTTGATATGCGCCTTTTTTTTCAAACGTTCCACATTACTGGGCTGAATATGGCTGATCAGGTCAAGTTCGCCTGATTCCAGCATTTCAATACGCTTAATTTCGTCGGGTACCACTTTAAAGTTTAATGTCTTGAACTCTGGTCCCATCCTGTGATCTTCGACAGCTTCCAGTGTAACAGACTCACCCCGCTTTCTGCTAATATAACGAAAAGGACCGCTACCGACAGGTTGAGACCGGAACTCCTCTCCACCAACTTTTTCGTAATATTTTTTCGAACAGATGCCGATGATTCCCAAATTCCTCCATGACGCAGAGGGCTCATAGAGATGAAAAATAAAGTTATGATTGTCCAGGATTTCGATCTCCTCAATTTCATCTAAATATCCTGCCATGATATTCCCGTTCTCAGGATTTAAACACTGTTCATATGTAAATTTAACATCATGTGCCGTAAGAAGATCTCCCGTATGAAATCGTATATCCTTTTTTATCCTGAACTTGATCCCTTTTCCGTTTTTAACAACACGTATTGATTCAGCTAACGCATTTTTTGTAATTTCAGATATTCCAGTTTCAAGGTTAAAGCCGATTAGATTTTCGTTAATATGCGAAATTAAAAAAATATCCAGTTCTGTTTTGATTCCAAGGGCATTCAATGTCGCCGGGTCATATTGAATCCCTACATTAACTGTGTCTTTGGCAAAAACAATATTCGCCCCGACGAACAGCAGTATAAGACCGGCCGTTAAACAGGTTGCAATTAACTGTATGGTTTTTCTTGTCATAATTCACTCCTCCTCATTAATTAAGTTCATTAGTTGCTCGTCCTGGTTGGTTAAGTCTGGCTTATACAAAACCTTGAACCTGTTGGAGTCTGTATTTCCAAACTCAGTTTGTATGTTTTAACGGAAAAACATTACAGGAACGACTCGGCAGAATAAACAGCAACGCTTTAAGTGAATGCAAGATTTATGCCGAATTATGGCCTGCGAAAAGAATAATAAGGGAGTCAGTCAAAAGTAATAATGGTTCGGCAGGGTTAAGTTTGATATATCGGGTCATAAAAAAAAAAAAAAAAATATCCTGTCACATAAAATAGAAGCCCAGAGTAATGTCATAGGAGTCTGCGCCTTCAAATTGGCAGCCCACTTCATGGCCGGTTATTGAAATCACGCGTGCCGGCTTTTGAATCAAGGCCTGGTTGGCATTATCAAGGTTAAATCTTACCATCAAAAGCTCTCCCGGGTGAATAAATTTGGTTTTATCCGATAAAAACCGAAGGCCTGTTTTGGAAAGGTCTTTGACGACCATCGGGCCCCATGTGCTGCTGCTGGCCGCAGTTGGTTCAAAATGTTCGCCTAATGAAAAATAGCCTTCCAAGTGGACTGACTTGCGATAAAGTCGTTGTTTTTCAAGTACAGCGGTAAATTGTTTTTTGCATGGGCATGTCGCACGGATGGCGTTGCCCATCGTATCGAATTGCCCAACAGAGACTGCCTCCTGAATGCCGCATTGGGGGCAGGTCAATAAAACCAGTCCGTCACCACGTTCAAAAACCGATTGTTTATCCGCTGGATGTGCGCCGGAGAACTTTTCAAACCGCATGCCGTTTTCCATTGATGAACGGCCGGCCGGTTCAGCCTGCACCTTCTTAAAATCCTCATCAAAACTGGGATCTATATCGCTCATATCGACAACATTTCCAGGTGTATTGGCTCGTAATTTTTTTCCTGCCTTTTCAGGCCGGGCGGTGACCGGTTCGGGCTTACCGGCACTCTTGGAATCGATGGCAGAGAAAGGCAAGCGGTTGGCTATAAAATCTCCGAAAAATTTGACCAAAGTAATATAGTCCGGCTCCCATCCATCAGTTATGGTATTTTTGAAAACACCGATGATGCCGATGGGCAACTTCTCTGAATAAAGAACGTGGCAAATAAGCGCTCCACTGTCGACGTGAAGCCAATCGAGCAGTTCTTTGCGTTCCTGCGGCTCCAGTTTGTCGGTATCCTGGACGACGATCATTTTCTCTTGACGCAATCTTGCCATGATACGTTTGAGCTTTGATAGAGAAACGTTTTTGGATTTGACTTTGACTCCCTGGAGGGACGCTATGGGTTGGCGCCACTCGTGGACAGGATCCAGGCGAAAGGATGGACGATTGATACTATAGATAAAACAGCGGTCCGCTTTGGTAAACAAACTTATCTTTTTAAGGGCGTCTTCTATGGAACGGGCTAAATGCTCTTGGTTGACGGTGCTGATATTGTCTGTAATAGTAAAAATCAGACTGAGCAGGTCTTGCTGGGCCTGCATATGGGTGGCCGCATTATGGCTATTCGTGGTTTCTGTAAGGGAAATTTGTATTGTTTCGATGGATGTGGAAGTATGTTGATCAGCCCAGCACTCGAGCTGGACATAGATGTTGTTTTTGTTCTTACGCTTCAGAGCGATTTCAAATGATTGCTTTTTGGCGCCGCTGAGCATCTCGTTTAAACGAGAAAAGAAGATCACCAAATCCGCACTTTCTACGAAAAGCGAGAATGGTTTTCCATGCATTTCACCCTGATCATAACCCAGCATGTCCAGCGTTTTTTGACCAACCAGGGTGATTAACCCCGAGCGTGCTAAAGTAATGGATCCGACCATGGGTAGGCTGGAGCCGCACTGTCCACAAAATTTGGAATCAGGAAGATTGGTCATTTGGTTCTGTATGTATGCGGCGTCCTTTATGCGGCCGCAGGAACCGCAGAATTTTTGCCCATCTGGATTGTGGGTCTGACATTCGGGGCATTCCATAGGGCTATTTTATATACAATTTAAACGATTGTGGCAAGAAAAGAGTAAAATTTTGGGGATGCCTTACAGAAAAGGGCAATCATTTAGCATGAAAAAAGAGTTGCAGTGATCCGTGGATATAGATAGTAGTATGTGGTCTCAAGGCAGTAAGGAATGAACGATTGGCAAGAATCAGAGGATATGGAACGGATTCCTATTGAAAAAAACCTGAACCGGTATCTAGAAACCGAAACCCTTTTAAACGGTTTTTTCGACACGTTTGACTACTGCATGAAAAAATGCGTTGCCGTGGAAATCGAAAAAAACAAAGGGCGTCCAGTTTCAGTGTGCTGCAAAGACAGATATCATTGTATCTCCGATCTGGATCACCCGGCGTTTGACGCCTTAAGGTATGAACGGGAAATTCGGTATGGAAGACCCGAAGATCAGGTCAACCCCGATCCGGTTTCTCCCTGCGAATACCACGGTCTCCGGGGGTGCCACTTGCCAACGCACAAAAGCCCGATTTGCCTGTCGTTTATGTGCAGAAAGAGCATCGATTTCTTGCGAGAAACCTACGGAATTTACACGTACGATTATCTGGGCGTCTATTACGCCCTGGAATGGATTTTGACGGGTAATTTTTCAGATGCGAGTTACAGGGAATTCAGGGAAAGCATCCTGGTTATGACGCAGCGAGTCAACGAACATGAGGGATCTAGGAGCTGATCGTGAAAAATTTGTATATAATGGGAAAACAACTTTTCTTAAGACAAACACATCTAATATGTTAACCGACTGTATGAAAGGAGAAACACATGGAAACAGACGTTTACAATAAAGCAGCAGACGCGCTTGCAGCAAGGGGCGGGGCGATTCCGGTCCTTAAGAGTAAGGAATTTGATGCCCTTCTTAAGGAACTTTTTGAACCCGAAGAAGCGGAACTGGCTGCTAAAATGCCTTCTAAGCCGGTTACGTTCGATGAATTCGCTCGAGACATTGGAGAAGATCCGGGGCGGGTGGAATCCATACTCGAGGCGCTGGCGGATAAAGGCATTGTCTTTACCAGGGATAAGGATGGATCAAGATTGTACAGTCTGATGCCGCTGCTACCCGGTATTTTTGAACTGCAGTTTACAACAGGCGTGGTAAGCGATCGGACTAAAAGACTGGCCCGGCTTTTTGACGATTACTTTCGATTGTTTGACGAGCAGGTGATGAAGCCGTTAAAAGAATCCAGGGAAAAAATAGCTATTTTCCCATTTTCCCGCGTCATTCCAGTGGAAAAAGAGCTGCCGGGTCCTGAGACAACGATCCACCCTTATAGCAAAGTATCGGAATTTGTTGAAAAGGCAGAGCGCATAGCGGTCAGTACCTGCTACTGCCGCCATCACGGGGAACTCATCGGAGATCCGTGCGAGCGTCCCAAGGAAGTTTGCATGAGCTTCGGCCCCCAGGCCAAATATATCATTGAGCGCGGCTTTGGCCGGGAACTCAACAAAAAGGAAGCGCGTGAGGTGCTGGATATCGCGGAAGAAGCCGCTTTGGTGCATTGTTCCAGCAATACAGGTAACTATATAACCTTTATATGCAACTGCTGTGACTGCCACTGCGGCATTATAAAGAGTATCAAAAGCGGTATCATCCCCATGGGTGCCAATTCCGATTATATTGTGAAGCTGGATGAAGAAGTTTGTACGGGGTGCGGCACCTGCGAAGATCGATGCCAGGTGGATGCGATCGTGCTTGGGGATGATGACATTGCTGTTTTGGATGAAGATCGCTGTATCGGCTGCGGTCTTTGTGTCTCCACCTGTCCGGACGAAGCATTGACAATGGCACTCAGGGATAAGACAGCGGTCCCGCCTGCGGGCACCCGGGAACTCAACCAGGCCATGAAGGCATCTGTTTCAAGATAAACGGAGTAGATGATTCTACTGTTTTAAACGAAAAAGGGCTTTTCTCCATTTTTGGTGAAAAGCCCTTTTAAATAGATAGGGTCACATAAGATTATGCGCGCTATTCAAAAGCGTATATCCTAAGCCGATTCCGGCGGCGCAAAAATCTTTCCAAGGAGCTGAGATTTCATCATATCTCCTTCAACCTTCAGCTTTCCTGAGGTAAAAGCAGCCATTCCATCTAATTCACCGGTAATCATTTTTACATAATCCTCATCTGAAATCTTTAATGTTGTTGTAGGGTTGTCGGCCTGCCCTTCAGCAACCTCGCATTTCTGGTCTTTCACAGTAATATACCAATCTCCGCCGTCCGCACCGGAAATATTAAATTGGAATACAACATCAAGACCTGCGGCCTCTTCCGGTTTAAAAGCATCGGGCATCATTTCAAATACTTCCTTAAGTGTTGTTGGTGTAGCCATAGTACATGTCCTCCTTTCAACTTTGAGTTTTGGTTTAAGTTTTTATGTGCTGTCTTGGGCAATTGATATGTAAACGATTTTAATATCCAGGTCTTCTCCAAATGCTATTTCACCACAAAGCTTACCGACGCAATCTCATTTGCAGCCTGGTTATGGTCGTGCACTCGTATATCGTATTTGCCAGGCTTGTCAGGGGCCCGCATCTTCAGGGTGCCTGAAGCTCCAGGAAGATACTCCCACGATATATCATGCCCGTCATTTGTCTCCTCGCTTCCATGCGGGATGTTTGAAGGGATTACACCCGCCCATGCTTTGTTGGATAGCTTTCTGAAGACATTATACGTAACCACTATCTCCTGTCCGGGCGAGTATTTCTTTCGGTCGATCTTGACCTTTCCTTTAGCAAGGACTACCTTAAATGAAGTGTAAGCGAACTCATTTCCGTCATGGTTGTAATCGTTGAGCCTGACATCATAGTTTCCGGCCTTTACAGGTGCGACCATCTGCAAGGTTCCCTTTGCCTTCCCAGCGAGGTATTCCCATCTGACATCGTGGTTGTCGTTTATGGATTCGCTGCCATGCTCTATATTGGAAGGGACGATACCCGCCCATGCGTTGGGGTGTAGTCCCTCTGAAGCCTCGAAATGGATGGCCATGACCTCGCCGGTCACAAAGTCTTTTTTATCAAGCCAGGTCTTGCCTTTGGCTTTCTTTACTTCAAAGCTCACGGACGCCACCTCAAAGCCGTCATCGTCCGAATCATGAAGTCTTACATCCCAGGTGCCGGGTTTTGGCGGTGCCTCTAATGTAACGATCCCGGAGGTTCTTTTGCTAATATATTCGTAGGTCTTGTTATAGTTGTCATTACGCTTCTCGCTACCGTGTGGAATGTTATTGGGAATCACGCCCGCCCAGGCGTTCTTGTCGAATTTATTTGAGGCCGTAAAATGAACGGTAAACTTAATCCCCGGGTAGAAGGCCTTCGGCCCTTCGAACCAGAGTTTTCCTTCCCCGGCGGGCTTTAACATTTCAACCGTGCTTTGCATTGCCTTGTTCAGGTCTGCGGCGTTATCCGCACGGTAAAAATTCCCACCCGTGTTTTCGGCCAGACATGTCAATTGTTTCTGTTCGTCGGCCTTTATGCCGAATCCGACCACATGAACCGTAAAATCCACACCCTTTGCTTCCAGTTCTTTTGCCAAAGCACACGGGTCGGCTTCGCAGGATTCTCTGCCGTCGCTGATGAGTATGATGGTGGCCTTGTCTTCGGTATATTTAAGTTCATCAGCAGCCTTACGCACAGCCGCGCTTAAGGGAGTTTTACCTTTTGGATTAATATTGTTTATGACCCGCATAATGGCATCCGGATTTACCTTGCCCAGAGGGACAACAGCCTCTATGTCATTGCAATCGCCTTTCTTTCTATGACCATAGGCCGTAATGCCAAGCAGTGTGTCCTTGTCCCAGTTCTTTAATAACCCCCCTAAAGTGTCCCGGGCGATTTCTATCTTGGGCTTTCCATCAATTTGTCCCCACATGCTCCCTGACGCGTCGAAAACAATAATTGCTTTATTTGCAGCCGTTGCATTAGATAGATTTGCGGTGACTAGAAGAAAAACAGAAACAAAAAGCAGAAAACATACTCTCAAAAAATTAGTCATATCTTCCTCCTGAAATTTCTATTTAAAAAATAATGGGCTTGTTGAATAAAAAATGGCCGTCTTAGCGAAATGTGAAGCATCCATATTAACCATAACATCCAGTAAACGGCTACATATAGCAATAATGACAGATGGATGATAATAACTTGTTTTTTTTATTTGATGAGATTAGAAGATAAACACTTATTTTTTAATTTGACAATATAGAATGTTTAATTTTTTCTGTCAATTATTAATTTGAAGCCATGGCAAGATAAGCGATTGTATTTAAAGAATAAAATAGCTGTTGATATAAGGGGCTTATGAAAGAAGGGAAATGTGTAATCCGGATACTGCCGGAAGGTAAATCTATTCAGGCCGATGAAGGACAACTGCTTATAGAAGCACTGGTCGGTGCCGGAATGATTCTTAGATTTGATTGCGGAGGTAATGGGCGATGCGGCAAATGTCAGGTCCGAATACCCGAACTCTCCTCGGAAAGTTTCTCCCCGCCTACAGATGCAGAATGCCGTATGTTGGGTGAAAAGAACTTGAGCGACGGCTATCGGTTAGCATGCCAGGCTACAGTATTAAACGACCTGGAGGTCAACATCCCTGAATCATCACTTCTAAGTCCTGAAGTCAGCGGTAAAGGTCCCCTGCTGCTTCCTGATGATATGGTTTCAACAGCACCCTCCAGGCTTGAATCAGCCCATTATGGTCTGGCCGTTGATCTGGGGACCACAACCATTGCTGTTTACATATGTGATCTGGACTCTGGAAAAGTCGCCGGCTCTATTTCTGTTCGAAACCCACAGGCCATGTTCGGTGATGATGTAATGAGCCGTATCAGTGCTGTTGCCGACCACTCAAAGAATTTGGCCCGTCTTCAAAAAGTGGTGGTAAAGGCAATTGAATGGAGCGTTGCATCCCTTTGCCGATCCATGCGCATCGATGATCCAGAAAATATAAAGACCGCAGTGGTCGTGGGCAACAGCACAATGATTCATATTTTTGTCGGAGAAGACCCCTCGCCTATCGGTGCTTTTCCGTACACGCCCCGGTTTATTGAAGAAAAAATGTTTAAGGCAGAGGAGATAGGGTTTTCGTTTAATCCGTCTGCTGAGATTTTCACACTGCCGCTGATTTCCGGGTATCTCGGTTCAGACATTGTCGCAGCTGCTTTGGCAGCAGAGCTGGGCAAGTGTGTCGCCGGGGCCATGCTGGTTGATATCGGCACAAACGGCGAGGTGATGCTGTTGGGTGAAAACGGACTTTGGGCCACATCCTGCGCGACAGGTCCCGCTTTTGAGGGCGCGGCCATCAGGCATGGAATGCAAGCGGTTTCAGGAGCCATCGATGCGGTAGACATCGAGAGAAAATCCGGCAGAGCAACCTGCTCTGTGATTCAACCGGATGGGCATACCCATAAACAGCCATCAGGGATTTGTGGATCCGGTGTGATCAGCGCAGTTGCTGAACTGTATCGCAAGGGTTTCTTGTCAAGCGACGGCCGGTTCAATACTGATTCAGGATCAAACAGCTTTCGGCATGATGAAGATGGCCTGCTGGAATTTGATCTGGTCCCTGCTCAATCGTCACAAACTGGGAATCCCATTACTATCACCCAAAAAGATATCCGGGCCATCCAGCTGGCAAAAGGCGCGCTGATTACGGGCATGGAGCTGCTTTGCGCTGAAACCGGATTGACAGTGCCAAAACAACTCATGATTGCCGGCGCGTTCGGCACTTTCATTGATGCAAAGGATGCAAACACTGTCGGGATGTTTCCTGACCTGAATAAAGATAGTGTAAGAAGTGTTGGAAACGCGGCGGGTGCCGGAGCGGTTTTATCTCTTCTTGATCCGTCGCTTCGATCAACAGCCAGGGAACTGGCGCGGTCGACAACGGTTTTGGATCTGGCTTCAACGCCGGATTTTGAAAAGACATTTATAAAAGCGCTGGCTTTTCCGGTATAACAAGTTCTTTTCCATTTG
>JAFDFT010000391.1 GCA_019309685.1 Deltaproteobacteria bacterium | reverse complement strand
AACCAGACAACAGTGAATGATTCTCTTGAAGAGGAGAAACAAATACCGGCTCCCTCAATGTCTGCCGTTGAACAAACCATGCTTGAAGTGGTAAACCAGCTTACAGGTTACCCCGTTGAAATGCTTGGGATGGATATGGATATTGAAGCGGACCTGGGTATTGACTCCATTAAAAAAGTAGAAATTCTTTCCACCCTTGAAGAAAATATTCCTAATCTTCCGCAAATCTCACCCGAAATTATTGGATCATTAAAAACCCTGGGGCAAATCGCTAAATATATTTCAGAAAGTTCAGGCTATCATCCAGTCAATCAAACCGAAACTTCTGCGGCACCAATACATGATAAAAACGCTGAACGAGAAAGTAAATTTAATGCTAACAGCGATATAAAAGAAATTGAAACTATATTACTGGAAATTGTTTGCCAGCTCACAGGTTACCCTGAAGAAATGCTTGGCCTTGATATGGATATTGAAGCTGATCTGGGTATTGATTCCATTAAAAAGGTTGAAATACTTTCTACTCTTGAAGAAAATATTCCAGACCTTCCGCAAGTATCACCTGACAGTATTGGTTCTTTAAAGACACTGGGACAGATCCTGGAATACCTTTCAGCAAACAAGCAGTCCGAAAATTTAGATAATCCATCTAAAAGTGTCATCGAATCCAAACCTACAGGCATCCCGGATGAAGCACTTTCGATCAAAAGTTCTTTGAGCGACGATTCACAAAAGAAACTATCCCGAAAGACAATTTCCGTTGTTCATGAACCCTTTGTAAAAAACCATTATATTTCTTTGCCTAGAGAAAAAAAGGTTTTTGTAACAGATGACAAATCAGGTCTGTCAAAAGCAATTGTCGATGAACTCAGATCTCTTGAGATTGACGTGACTCATATTTCCATCCACAATAAAAACATGAACAGCTTAGCGGAATCCGCTTCCGGCTTGATCATTGTTCAAAATCCCGAAACCCGGCTATCTGACATAGACATCAAAGATATCTTTTTAATTGCCAAAACATTTGCGCCTCATCTTATTCAAACCGCCAAAACGGATACCACGTTATTTTCGACAATCTCAAGAATGGATGGCGCCTTTGGGTTTAAAGCAATAAAATTGTCGAATCCCGAACATGGTGCTCTTTCGGGTCTGGTAAAAACCGCAGGCATTGAATGGGAAGATGTGCTATGTCGCTCAATTGATGTTTCCTGCGACTTGAAACCTGATAACAAAATTGTAAAGAATATTGTTTCCGAAATCTTAAACTCTGACCCTGCCAGCCCGATTGAAATCGGAATTTCTTCTGATTCACGTGCTGTTTTAAAACTGGAACCTTCCCCCTCTCAAACAGGAGAAATTAACCTTGACAACGAAGATGTCATTATTGTTACCGGCGGTGCCAGAGGTGTAACTGCTTCATGCGTTTACGCGCTTGCCAAACACGCACAGCCCACACTTATACTTTTTGGGAGATCACCTCTGCCTGTTGAAGAGCCTGAATGGCTGAAATCGCTAAATGATACAGCGGAAATGAAGAAAGCAATTCTAAACAATGAATTTAAAGAAAAAAAGATTTCACCCATCCAGGTTGAAAAGTCATTTAAAAAGTACATGGCCAATCGTGAAATAAAACAAAATATTAAGAAATTTGAATCTGTCGGTTCAAAAGTAAAATATTATCCAATAGATATTTTAAACAAAAACAGCATGCTCCATGCAATAAATGAAGTAAAAACCATTTATGGCCCAATCAGCGGAATCATCCATGGGGCCGGTGTTCTTGCAGACCGCCTGATTACGGACAAAACACCCGAACAATTTGAATTGGTGTTCAATACCAAAGTGTCAGGGCTTCAGAACCTGCTTGAATCTACGACTGGTGACAACCTTAAATACTTGGTTATCTTTTCATCCATTGCCGCCCGCACCGGAAATAAAGGACAGGTTGATTATGCCATGGCAAACGAAGTGTTAAATAAATTGGCCATTCAAGAATCAGCCAAACGGCCGGATTGCAAAGTCGTATCAATAAACTGGGGACCATGGGACGGCGGTATGGTATCTTCGTCACTTAAAAAAGAGTTTCAACGTAATAATGTTAAATTGATCCCAATAGAAAAAGGCTCCCTGTCCATGCTGGACGAAATGAGGGGAAGCAAAAATCCTCAAGTCGAAGTTGTTATCGATGCCAGTGATATTATGCAAATGGATACCAACAAAACAAGTCAATTTCCCCAAAAAGGACAAATACCTCACAGTAGCAAAGATAATTTATCTTTGACCTTTAAACGTGAAATTGATGCAAACAATTATCCGATTCTTAATTCCCACGTTCTGGACGGAACACCGGTTGTTCCTTTTGCGCTGATTTCTGAATGGCTGGGCCATGGAGCGCTTCATGAAAATCCAGGCTTAGTGTTTCACGGCCTTGACGACATGCGGGTGTTAAAAGGAATTCGAATTGATCAGGGAAGCAAATTAATCCGTCTAATGGCGGGAAAAGCTCGAAAAAAAGGCTCTTTTTACGAAGTTGATGTGGAATTAAGAGATGGTTTCAAAGCGGGTGCCGATGTCATTCATTCAAAAGCAAAAGCAATTCTTACGGATAACGTTTCAAATCCTCCTGAATTTTCTTTAAGCCATCATAATGACAAAAAACCTTTTCCCATGGACATGGAAGAAATTTACGACAAGGTTCTCTTTCATGGTTCCGAGCTTAGGGGGATAAAGGAGATTACGAGCTATTCATCTCATGGAATGGTCGCTAAAGTCTCTTCGGCGCCTTCTCCTGCAAACTGGATGACCGAGCCCTTAAGAAATAAATGGATAGGTGATCCGCTTGTCCTTGATTCCGCTTTTCAAATGGCAACACTCTGGTGCTATGTGGAAAAAGGAGTTGTCTCCCTTCCGAGCTACAATGCAAGCTACAGACAGTACCGGTCAAACTTTCCTGATAGCGATATCACAACTGTTCTTGACGTCACTGATACTACAGAACATAAAATGAAAGGTAATTTTACTTTTCTTGACAAGGATGGTTCGGTCATTGCGCGCCTGGAAGGTTATGAAGCAATCATGGATGCCTCTTTATTCAAATCATTTAAACCGCAATACGCCACTGCATAGTAACGTACAACTACACATATCAATCTCTGCTTTCAGTAGTCAGTTACATGGGTTTGACGCAAAGATTACTTGTGATCAAACCTTATTTTTTAAATTTGCTGACTTTTTCTTTAACAATTCAAACCTTGACCCCAACTATCCTTTGACAGAGAAGAAAATATGTGGAAGATTTTGAATGTTGCTAATATTAAGTTTAAAATACGAAATCGAAAATGGCGATTACCCATTTAAAGGAATTTGCAGAATGAACTACAAAACATTATTGGTTGAAAAATCTGAAGGAATTGCCAAAGTCAAATTGAACCGACCCCCAATGAAC
>JAFDFT010000390.1 GCA_019309685.1 Deltaproteobacteria bacterium | reverse complement strand
GACTCGGATTTTTCCAAAATAATGAAACCGATAGCCATGACACCCAAAAGGCTGGCCACGGGCACATGTTCTTCGCAAACCGCTTCCAGCCAGGTAAGAACTATAGCAACACCCATAACCAGCATGGTCCGTTTTGGAGGACGCCAGTCATATTTCATAAAAAGGTGATATAAAAAATATCCGGGAATGATTCCGACGATAATTCCAAGAACGATAGAGACGGGAATTGCACCAAGCTGCATAAGAATATTTGTCTGTTCCCCACCGTACATGCCTAAAAATACGGTGAACAGAACAATAACAAAAACATCATCCAACGAAGAGGCCCCGAGGATCATAGTGGGGATCGCCTTTTTGGCCCCCCGCCCTCGATCCATAAAGTCGATCATAAGGGGCACAACAACTGCCGGAGAGACAGCAGCCAAGATGGAACCAAGAATGGCTGCCTCAAGATAGGTCATATTTAGCAGCTTGGGCGCCACGAGCATAACTCCGCCGATTTCAAAAACAGCCGGTAACGCGCTCATAATTACCGTCGCACGTCCCACCCGTTTCAAAGCATCACGGCGGAGTTCAAATCCGGCCCTAAGCAGAATCACAATTAGTGCTATTTTTCTGAAATCCCCGGAAACTTTCATCATTTCAGGAGACATAAAATTTAATACATAAGGACCAACAAGAACCCCGACGATGAGCATGCCTATCAGACCGGGTAATTGAAGGCGTTTAAACAGATAATCAGCGCCTAACCCTAAAATGATGATAAGCGCCAAGCTGAAAGCCATTTGATCCTCACTTTTTTCGGTTTATCGTTACCTTTGTAAACAAGCCTCGCCGGTTGCAAAAAGATGGTTTCAATACCTTTTAAAAAATAGGCTTAATACTGTCAAACGCTTTCTTTTGCTTTGCATGTGCAGGAGGAAACACAGCAAAGAAAATGCCTTATAAAAATTAAGGTGACTGCAAAACTTTTCTATTCATAGAGCTTTACGAATTTCGGGGAAGCACATGCCAAATTAAGGTTGGTTTTGGTTATTATGGGTTAGTCTTGGTTTTATTTTAAAAGAATATTGCTTTATTGTTGACAATAAATTGCCTATATGGCCAATTGCGCATGCTACTTCTTAGAAATGGCTCTTTATGAGCGAATGGCTTCTTTTTAATGCAAAGGAGGAAGAAAACGCTAAAAAACCAAAAGTTGTGGCCGGATTCGATAAGGGGTTCTATATTGAATCTGCCGATAAACAGCACAAAATGAAGTTCGACG
This sequence comes from Deltaproteobacteria bacterium, assembly GCA_019309685.1. Taxonomy (GTDB): domain Bacteria; phylum Desulfobacterota; class Desulfobacteria; order Desulfobacterales; family JAABPS01; genus JAABPS01. The sequence continues at coordinate 2,181 of JAFDFT010000390.1, read as the reverse complement.
GACGTTTCCATGGTGATTTCAAAGCTTATCTCGGCGATCATCCTGACACGGTTTCAAATGGGTTTTTAATAAAAATGAGAGATAAAAAGGTATGAATTTCAAAAGCTTAATGAAGCGATTCGGTTTCTTAATCTTTGCCTGTTTTACTTTGTTTTGCCTTGCTTCAGTCGTGGAGGCAGGCTCGAAAACAATTAAGATGTCTACAACCACCAGCACGGACAACACCGGCTTGTTGGACTATCTTATTCCAAAATTTAAAGAGAAAACCGGAATCGAATTAAAATGGACAGCAACCGGCACCGGCAAAGCACTCAAATTGGGTGAGAACTGCGATGTGGACATTCTCATGGTTCATGCTCCGGCGGCCGAGAAAAAATTCGTGAGCGATGGATTTGGCATGGATCGCCGGGAAATCATGTACAACGATTTTGTTATCATCGGACTTGCAGAAGACGCTGCAGGAATCAAGGGGAAACCCATTAAAGATGCCTTTCAGACGATTAAGGCGAAGCAGGCAATCTTTGTCAGTCGTGGAGACAATTCCGGAACGTACAAAAAGGAACTTTCTTTGTGGAAAGCAGCAGACTTGCCGGTTCCGGATAAAGAGCGCTGGTATGTTCAGACCGGCCAAGGTATGCTGACGACCATAAATATAGCTGCGGAACGCAACGGGTATACGATGACAGACCGGGGGACTTACATTAAATATGAAGCCAATCTGCAAGGGAATCCACCGCTTAAGATTTTAGTTGAAGGAGGCGCGGTGTTGCTGAATCAGTACAGCGTGATTGCCATAGACAAAAAGCATTGTCCGAAGGCGAAATACGATATGGCCAAGCAATTCATCGAATGGATCACGGGAACAGAGGCACAGCAATTAATAAAGGATTTTAAACTTTTAGGAAAACCATTATTTACACCTAATGCGAAAATGTAGTGGACTGCTGGAAATTTTTTTGATAAAAACCTAAAAATGTTGCGACTGCATGTGAGCAATTAATATCACTATAATGTATTCTCACTCCAAATTGTCATGAATTTTTTAGTAGAAGGATTTTTCCAAGCCTTTCATTTATTGGTAAGCGGCAACGCTGAAACTTATACCGCGATTTGGGCCACTTTAAAGGTGTCCAGCTATTCCATCGGATGCAGCCTGCTCATAGGGATACCACTTGGATTTTGTCTCGGCTATTTCGACTTCGCCGGAAAAAAACCGATCAGAACACTTGTCGATACAATGATGGCACTGCCGACTGTATTTATCGGTTTGCTCGTTTATGCATTCCTGACCCGCCGCGGTCCGCTTGGAGAATTCGGTTTGCTTTTCACCTTACCCGGTATTGCGATTGGCCAGACGATTTTAGCATTGCCCATCGTCATCGGCCTGAGCGCCACCGCGGTCGAAAGCATGGATCAAAAGCTTCGCATCACGATTATGTCCATGGGAGCCAACCGGAGGCAACTCTTTTTGAGCAGTTTATGGGAATCCCGACACGGCATACTGGCTGGTGCGATTGCTGCTTATGGACGCGTCATGACGGAAGTAGGGATTTCCATGATGGTAGGGGGCAACATCAAGTGGCATACGCGCACCATCACAACGGCCATCGCTTTGGAAACCAACAAGGGACAATTCGGTATGGGCGTGGCCCTTGGTCTTGTTCTATTGGCCATTGCGTTTTGTGTGAATGCCTCCGTTTCATTTTTACGCAGGATGTATTAAAATTGGATCCACCAATTTATAATATTAGCTCGCTGAAACATTCATATACTGACAAGACTGTTTTGGCAATTGAACACCTGACAGTTCAACCGGCTTCCATCGTCGGACTCATCGGTCCAAACGGTAGCGGGAAAAGCACACTCCTGAAACTGTTGGGCCTTATTGAAAGACCAACCCAGGGTAGGATCCTTTTTAACGGCCACCTCGTTGGACCGTTTTCAAATGAAGCTAGATTTTTGATCACCTTACTCCCACAAGAGCCGTTTCTTATGAAACGAAGCGTATTTAACAACGTTGCATATGGTCTTAAGTTGAGGGGCAACGGCAAAGATGTCGTCGATCGGGTCCATGAAGCGCTTTCTCTGGTCGGCTTACCCGGTAAAGATTTTGCCCGACGACCCTGGTATGCACTTTCAGGAGGTGAGACGCAGCGTGTGGCGTTAGCTGCAAGACTGGCA
>JAFDFT010000389.1 GCA_019309685.1 Deltaproteobacteria bacterium | reverse complement strand
ATCCATCAGGCGGTGGACACTTTTAGGGCGTTTTGGGGCTTCTCACCTACAGGATATCGAGCACCCAATGGGCTAATCAATCCTGAAGGGATCCATCATTTAATGGATTTTGATTTTGAATATGATTCGAGCATCTTCCCATCCATACGTTTTGACGAATACGGTTACTCTAATTTGCACTTTCCTATGGAACCATTTCTATTTGAACGCGGGAGCCAATCACTTATGGAAATGCCCCTTGCCTGTTTAAAGAGGATTCGTCTGGTGTTTTCTTTAAGCCATGTCAAACTCTTAGGTTGGGCATTTTATCGAATCTTGATGATGTTCTTTCCTTTGCCGAAAGTGGTTATTTTGAATGTGCATCCGTATGATTTTTATATTCCTTTAATTTCGAAATACATAAAAGGATGGAAGAAAATCGCACACTTGAGAAACTCAAATAACGCTTTTGATATTTTTAATCACATATTAAAAATGCTTAAAAATAAAGGTTATGAATTTATGTTCATGAGTGAGTTGAACCGTTATTTGAGAGAAGTTCAAACTTTAAAAAAGTTACCATTGGTTGAAAAATAATGAGCTCTTTGGAAATCGTCTCTTTTACCAAAAAAGACATCCCGGGCATTACTGCCCTTAACGGTCTCCATTATGAAAACAATGATCTTAGTTTCAGTGATTATTTTAGCTGGAAATTTTTTCAGTGCCCTCATGGTCCTGCCCGTATCATTGTGTGTAAAGATAAAACAAAGGAGGGTATGATCGTCGGGAAGACCGTGGGCATACCGAAAGAAGTAAAAATTGGCGCACATACGGTTATGGCTGATTTGATGACAGATATTCTAGTTCATCCTGAATATCGGGGACGCGGTATCGCTCCAATGCTGGCTAAAGCACTGTATGAAGACTGTCAATCCGCGGGATTTGTTTTTTCCTATGCAGTAGCAAATCCGCAATCTTTATATTTTCATAAAAGCAAACTAAAGACACAAGTCGCCGGAGAAGTTCCTTTACTAATCAGGTTAATTGATCCACGCGGGTTCAATGAGCGATTGAAAGGGCTGCCTTTCGCGAACGCGATATTAACTATTTCCCAAAAAGCCCTGCAATTAATAAGCTGGAGAAAAAAAGATAGGCAGAGGCCTGATGATTTTGGTCTAAGTATTCAAGAAATAACGAAATTTGACGATTCTTTTAATTCATTCTGGACGACTGTTAAAAACAAACGCCCAGTAATGGTAAAGCGCAGCGCTAAGTATCTTCAATGGCGTTTTGGCGATGTACCTCATCGTGCGTATCAGAAATGGGTGGTTATTGAAAAAGGAAGCGGGCAGATACGGGGCTATATTGTCGTTCGTATTATGGAGGTAAACGATATTAAATGTGGAATGATCGCAGATCTGATGATTGAGAATACTGGCCGAGGGTTGGAAGCTGGAAAATATCTAATATCTGAGGCTGTAAAATATTTTCAAAATGAGAGAGTTGCCCTTTCCGGATGCCTTATGCTGCCTGGAACAGTGGAATTCGATTTGCTTCGAATGTGCGGTCACTTTGTATGCCCTCGAAGATTTCAACCGCAGCCTTTTCCGATCATACAGGAACCTCAAGCCGGTGATCTATTTCTTCAGTCATATTATAGTGATTTGAATAACTGGTTCTTTACCATGGGGGATTTTGATGTTGCCTGAACGGTTCAGCCACGGAAGTGCTTGGCACCCATTTGTATGCCTATATCAAGGGCTTTTCTATTTAATTTCACCAATTCGGAAGGAATCCTTGTCTCCAGAACCTTCATGATAGATTCCGGTTTGACCAGCTTCGTTAAACTGATGAGTACGCCCAACACGCATATGTTAAATACAACGGGCTTTTTAATTTTTTCCATGACAGCTTCATACATGGGCAGACTGATCTGTCTCGCTTCCGCTTTTCGATCCGTACTCACATATTTCTCATCAGAAAGAAGCAGTCCCCCAGGCCGGATCATGGGGCTATATGTGTTGTAAGATGCCTGGGTCAGGCAGACAAGCACGTTTGGCTGGATGACCTTTGGAAAATCGATTCTTGAATCTGATATAATGACATCACTTCGGGATACGCCGCCTCTTGCTTGCGGTCCGTATACCTGGGATTGAACAGCCATCATGTCTTCATGAAGAACAGCTGCTTCAGCCAATATAACAGCAGCTGTAATGATTCCCTGGCCGCCAGAACCTGAGAATATGATTCTGCATTTTTCCATGCCTACTTTGTTTTGCCTCCGGATGTCTTTTTTGCCTGCTCTATAATTTTATCATACTCACTGCAGTATTCAGGAATATCATTTTGCACGAAAATTCCGCGTTCAAGTAAATCAGGATTTTCCTGTTTCTTTTTTGATCCAATGGTTGTTGTGTTTTCCTTATAATACTCCAACATGTCAGCCGGAGTTCCCATCTTATTTTTTCTTCCAAAATACTCAGGACACTGGGAGAGCACTTCTACAGCTGAAAATCCTTTGTGCAAAATTGCCGCTTTAAGTATATTGGTCAGCTGTTGTACATGGTATGTAGTTGATCGGGCAACAAACGAAGCGCCGGCTGCTTTTGCCAATTCAACAACGTCAAAATCGTGATCGATGTTAGAATAGGGCGCTGTGGTGGCCATTGTACCGAAACCGGAGAGCGGCGAGTACTGCCCGCCGGTCATTCCGTAAATCCGGTTATTCATAATAATAGCTGTCATATCGATATTTCGCCGGGCTGTATGGATGAAATGATTTCCGCCTATTGCCAGGGCATCGCCATCGCCCATGGGGACAATAAGGTTCAGCTCAGGCCGGCTCATCTTAACGCCTGTGGCGAAGGCGAGTGCGCGGCCATGGATGGTATGCATGGTATGGAAATCCACATATCCTGAAATCCTTGAGGAGCAGCCGATGCCTGATACCATCACAATATCGCTTTTATGTATGTCCAGGGCTTCGATGGCTCGCAGAAGGGCGTTTAAGACCATTCCATGCCCGCATCCTGAGCACCACAGATGCGGAAAAAAGCGTTCCCTGATATAATCTTTGATAGCCATGTGTTAGACGCCCTTTCCCTGTATGAGCCTGATAATTTTTTTAATATCATCCGGTGTTATCAGTTCACCGTCAATCCGGTTGGCAAGAAAGACTTTTTCCGGGTTGTTCACCGCAAGTTTAATTTCATGCAACATTTGGCCCATGTTCATCTCAACGACAACGATGAATCTCGCATTTTCACATTTTTGCCGGATGATACCATATGGAAAAGGCCACAAGGTCTGAAGTTCAATAAGACCCAGCCGTTCACCTCGGGTTCTTCGTTCTTTTGCTAAATGAAGCGCTGATCCTAAATGAAGCGCTGATCTGGCTGAAGATCCATAGGAAATCAGGATAGTGGTTGCGTCTTCAAGAAAATATTCCTTTAATCTGGCGATTTGGTGGACATTGTTATTGATTTTATCTACCAGATGACGAAGCAGCCCGTGAACAACTTGCGGATTATCCGTTGGGAAGCCCCACATATCGTGGAACAGTCCGGTTACATTATATCGATGGTCTTCCCCAAAATCGGACATGGGTAATCGGCCGTCTTCTCTCGGCAGATAGGGATGATAATCAACATCTCTTTTAATAGCGGTTTTGAGCCTTTGAACAAGCGGAATATCTCCTTTTTCGGGTATTACCAGCCGTTCGCGCATATGTCCAACGACTTCATCAAAAAGGAGGATCACGGGTGTTCGATATGTTTCAGCCATGTTAAATGCTTCAACTGTTATGGCGAACACATCCTGATGATTGGAAGCGGTCAGTACGATGATGGCGTGATCCCCATGGGTTCCCCATCTGGACTGATTTACATCCCCCTGGCTGACGTGTGTTGGATTGCCGGTTGATGGACCGCCTCTTTGTACATTAACGATGACACAGGGAATTTCTGCCATGATCGCGTAACCCAATGCCTCCTGTTTCAGGGAAAACCCGGGTCCGCTGGTGGCGGTCAATACTTTGTGGCCGGTTAGAGACGCGCCGATAATGGCGCACATGGATGCAATTTCATCTTCCATCTGTAAGAATTTACCGCCAATTTGCGGAAGCCGGATGGACATCATCTCAGCGATTTCAGTTGAAGGTGTAATGGGGTATCCTGCGAAAAAATCGAGGCCGGCATACAACGCACCTTCCACACACGCTTCATTTCCCTGGATAAATTTAATATTATTTATCATCTTCGGTTATTACCTCAATGGCAAGATCCGGACATCTGAGTTCACACATTTTGCAGCATATACAATCTACCGGTCGTGCGGCAACCGCTTTATTTTCATTGTCGAGTTCCAGAACATTTTTAGGACAAAGTTCCACACAGATGCCGCACCCTTTGCACCAGTCTCTGTTTATTAGGTGTTCCTTTAGTTTTGGTTTTGCCATTGAATAAAATCTGTAATAAGATTACAAGGTTATCCGCAAAAGACAAGTGAACATCCTTTGTCATACCCCGGTTTATCCGGGGTATCCAGATACCAACGTATTCTATACATCCTTTTGTTCGTTAAAGTATAAAGGTAATAATTTTATCTGTATCCCTGGGTCACCCGGTCAAGCCGGGTGATGACGGTTGCGTATACGAGTGATGACCGTTATGTATATTTTATTCTGGTTATCTAAAAGGCCCAAATTATTAAAGGAACCCATAGAAATATATTCCTTGTCTTTTGCGGATAACCGAATAAGATTATTTACTTTTTTTAGCAAATGACTGTACAGTTTTTTCAAATTCCGGTGTAAAAACAAGGAGGCTCTGGTTTCGATTCTCCAGTTCTATGGCGGCCTCTAAAGAAGGGGCGGTTGAGTTTAAGTTTAATGCTTCTTTTGTTAATCGTAGGCCCAGTGGCGTCTTCCCCAGCATTTGTCTGGCAGTTTCCATTGCGGTGCCCATCAGCGCTTCCGGTTCTGTAAACTTTAAAGTACTAAATTTCATTCCAAACGCCTTTAAAATATTACTTACTTCTATATAGCTTTATTTGAAAATAATTAATATGGATCTTTGGTTATAATGCATCCGCTTCTTTAAGTGCCTGTATTTCTTTTTCACTAATGCCCCAGTCCTTAAGAGAAGATTCGCTGTGTTCACCTGGCTCAGGTGGCGGGCTCTGTATTTCAGGCGGCGTGCGGGAGAACCTTGGCGCAGGAGCCGGCTGTATTACGTTTTCCACCTCTACAAATGTGTTTCTTTCGGCATTATGCGGATGCTTTACTGCCTCTTCAAAAGATAAAACAGGTGCAAAACAGACATCCGTACCTTCCATGATCTCGCACCATTCATCCCGTGATTTTGTTTTGAAAACAGCCTCGATCTTTTTCTTGAATTTCGGCCACTTTGCCAAATCCATCTGCGCATTGAATTCCGGGTCATCGATGCCTGTATGTTTTAGCAAAAGTGCGTAAAATTGCGGTTCGATGGAACCCACAGAGATCCATTTCCCATCAGATGTTTCATATGTATCATAAAAATGAGCTCCACCGTCTAAAAAGTTTGTTCCGCGTATGTCGCTCCAAACGCCTGAAGCATGGAACCCGTAAAACATGCTCATCAGTGCGGCTGAACCATCTGTCATGGCAGCATCCACTACTTGGCCTTTACCCGACCGTTGAGATTCAAAAAGGGCGCACACCATACCAAAAGCGAGAAACATGCCGCCCCCGCCAAAGTCACCCACCAGGTTTAATGGCGGAACAGGTTTCCTGTCACCCGGGCCAATGGCATATAAGGCACCAGTTAAGGAAATATAGTTAATATCATGACCGGCTGCCTGGGAAAGCGGGCCTTCCTGGCCCCATCCTGTCATTCGACCATATACCAATTTTGGATTCCGATTGAGACAGATATCCGGACCGAGGCCCAGTTTTTCCATGACACCCGGTCGAAATCCTTCCTGGAGCGCATCAGCCTTCTCTACAAGTTTTAAAATAGTTTCAATACCTTCTGACTTTTTAAGGTCCAGACAAACCGATTTGCGATTTCGATGCAGGACATTAAATTTAGCCCCCCCTCTAAGGTTCTGAGGCTCTTTCCGGTCAATGCGTATGATTTCGGCACCCATATCTGAAAGCATCTGCCCGCAGAATGGACCCGGTCCAATCCCTCCTACCTCGATTATCTTTATTCCATTAAGTGGTCCCATTAAATCCTCCGTTAAAGAATTAAAAAAGAACTAAAGGAAAAGTGTGAAAAATCACTTTACCAACCATTTTCCGCCAAGATCCTGTGCCAGATCAGAAAGACCAATTCGGTTCAGTGTTTCAGTCTTTTGCAGGCCGGTCTCAGGGTCCCATCCCCTCAACTCGTAGAACTCTTCTCTCATTTGATAAAATTTATCCCTGTCCAGAACATTACCCTTTACACTTACAGGCTCTTCGGTCGGCCCTGGAACAATGAGCTGGGGATTCAGCATATCGTGCATAATCGGATCCGTAAAATTGAATTCAGCAGGCGCGTCATCTTCTTTTGCTTTCCAACCTTCACCCAGAAGAACAGCCCGCTGAA
>JAFDFT010000046.1 GCA_019309685.1 Deltaproteobacteria bacterium | reverse complement strand
GTTGATAATCACCAGGAAAATCCTCATATCAATTATACACGAAATCCTGTTTCCGGAGTCCGTGAACTCGAACGGCTTATGGATAGTGTTGAAGACAGCTTGCCGGAAATCAATGTGCCTGCACTGGTTGTTCAGGCACTCGGAGATACGGTTGTGAATCCAAAAGGGTCAAGAAAACTGTATCAAAAACTTGGCTCCAAAGATAAGGAATATATCCTGTTTAATTTTCAGCGGCACGGTATTGTACTGGGAGAAGGATCTGAGAAGGTATACAATGTGATTGGCGACTTTGTTGAAAATATCAACAGAGCTGAAAAAATGAAGCAGAAAATCAAATGAAATCCATTGAAATTTTGGAGAATGTTATACAGGAATATAGCTGGGGGTCATATACGGAAATTCCTGAAATCCTCGGTCAGAAATGCCCTTCCAGCAATCCTCAGGCTGAGCTTTGGATGGGCGCCCATCCCATCGCGTCATCCATGCTGACCGTAAATGGTAAAAAAGAGTCACTTTATGAACTCGTAAAAAAATACCCGGATGAGATTCTCGGTAAAAGCGTTAGCAAAAGATTCGGTGTATCCTTCCCATTTTTATTTAAAGTCCTTGCCGCTGAAAAACCACTTTCTATTCAAGTCCATCCGAATTTAAAGCAGGCAAAAGAAGGGTATGAAAAAGAAAATAAAGAACGGATCGCATTAAATTTCGAAAAACGAAATTATAAAGACAAAAATCATAAACCAGAGTGTATCTGTGCGCTTACAGATTTTTGGGTGTTAAATGGATTTAGAAAGATATCTGATATTGTATCTTTCATGGAGAGATTAAGTGGCGGTATAATTGAAAATGAAATTTCTCAGCTCAAAAAAAGTGAAGACACTAAAGGTTTGAAATGCTTTTTTAAGGCTTTGATGACAACCGGCTCCAAAAAAAAAGAAAATTTGATTAACACCGTTGTTTTAAATGCTGAAAAAAATGATACAGCTGATCCGTCTTATAGATGGATCACCGAACTTCATAAGGAATATGGAAACGATATTGGCGTAATCTCACCGCTTTTGCTAAATCTTGTCTGCCTCAAACCCGGTGAAGCTATGTTCCTTTATTCAGGTGAACTCCACGCGTATTTAAAAGGTGTGTGCATTGAGTTAATGACCAATTCTGACAATGTCATCAGAGGAGGGCTGACAATTAAACACGTTGATATTTTGGAGTTGCTTAGGATCGTTAAATTTGAAGAAAAATCGATAAAGTTATTAGCGCCAGAACAAGCAGGAAAAATGGAAATATTTTACCCCTGTGCTGCAACAGAATTTCTTCTTTCAAGGATTCATGTGCAGCAGAATGATAATTTCACAAGTTCGCAAAAAAGAAGTGTTGAAATAATGATGTGCGTTGATGGAAACGCTGCTATTCAGGATATTGATTCCGGAAAAACAATTAATCTTGAAAAAGGGACTTCGGTCTTAATCCCAGCAGTAGTAAATATGTATCAGTTAAAAGGAGAAGCTATTTTATACAAAGCGGGGGTGCCTTTGTAAAATGGATAAGCGCATAGGTGTAATAAAACAGCGATTCTGCAAAATTAACTCTTGACAGGTGAATTAATTCCATATAAAAAATTCAGAAAATTACAAGGGAATATTATGCGTAACTTTTCAGGCAGATTTTATTATTATTTTGGGTATTATTTTTTTGGTACCGGTCTGCCTAAGGTGCGCTGATATGATCCCAAAACATTAAAAAGCGCAAAAAGCTGTGGGCAGACAAAAACCCCACGGCTTTTTTTAATAAAGGGCCGTTGGGAAAGATCTGACGGTCTTTTTTGCATTTAAGGGGGAATAAAATGACAATTATTGGCAAACGGATTAGGATGGAAAGGATTATAAACAGGAATACCAGGAAAACAGTGATTGTACCAATGGATCACGGAATTTCTGTTGGACCCATCGCTGGTCTGGAAAATATGAAACAGGCAGTGCAAAATGTATCAGAAGGGGGCGCCAATGCCATTGTTGAACACAAGGGCCTTGTGGGTGAGGGACACCGCGGCGAAGGAAAGGATATAGGATTGATTATTCACCTTTCCGGATCAACTAGCCTGTCTGTATATCCAAACGCAAAGACCATGGTATGTACAATTGAAGAGGCCATCAAACTCGGGGCGGACGCAGTATCGATACATATTAATCTTGGTGATAACCAGGAGAAAGAAATGTTAAATGATTTTGGGCGTATCAGTTATGAGGCGCGCACATGGGGCATACCGCTGCTTGCCATGATTTACCCAAGAGGTGAAAAAATAAAAGATGAGTATGATGTAAACGTTATCAAACATGCTGCCCGAGTGGGATATGAAATGGGAGCGGATATTGTAAAGGTGTCATATACAGGTTCTGAGGAGTCATTTGGAGAGGTTGTAGAAGGATGTTCCATACCAGTTGTTATCGCCGGCGGAGAGAAAATGAATTCGGACAGAGAAATACTTGAAATGGTGAAAGGATCTATCGATGCTGGAGGTGCAGGTGTCTCCATTGGAAGAAATGTATTTCAGCATAAAGAGCCTAAAAAAATGGTACAGGCGATATCAAGTATTGTGCATGGAAATGTAAGTGTTGAGGATGCATTAGCTATTTTAGGGTAAAAAGGCCACTTTTTGTTCAATTAACAAGTAAATAGTGACAATTGACGAGTCAATTTATGAGTGAATAATGATGAGTAAATTTGCCAGTAAATAGTAACGAGTGAATAGTGACAAGTTGAGAGCAAAAAAATAACATTGCGATGGTAAAGTAAAAAGTTCAAGAAGAGGTTCCAGTTATGCGTAAAATATGGATAAAGATTGATCCCTGGGATAAAAATATAGTGACCACCGCGCTGGAAGGCGGTGCGGATGGTGTTGTAATTCCTGATGGATATTCTGAAAGAGTAAAGGAGCTCGGCAAAATACAGACAATTTCATCTGATGGCGATTTAAAAATTGGAAAAGATGTTGAGCTTTTTAAAATTGTCAGCGGAGAAGATGAAGAAGAAATTGTAAAATTAAGTAAGAAGAAAAAAGTAATACTTCAGTGCAGTGACTGGACAATTATTCCGATTGAGAATCTCATTGCAAAAGGTGCTGAAGTGATCGTTCAGGTCAATAGTGCAGAAGACGCCCAAACGGCTTTTGGGATACTTGAAAAGGGCGTGAATCATATCATGTATCATGCTTCTGATGCCCTGGAGTTAAAAAAAGTGTTGTCCACCCTTCGTTCCGAAGAAGATCACATATCTCTTAAAGTAGCTGAAATCATAGAAATAAAGCCTGTTGGAATGGGTGACAGGGTTTGCGTTGATACATGTACCTCCATGGCCGTAGGGCAGGGGATGCTCATCGGTAACAGCAGCAGCGCATTATTTCTTGTTCACGCAGAAAGCATATCAAACCCTTATGTTTCGCCCCGGCCATTTCGAGTGAATGCTGGCGCAGTTCACGCGTATATCAGAGTAACCGGTGGTAAAACAAAATACCTTTCAGAGCTTTCATCAGGAGACCCGGTTTTAATTGTTGATCACCAGGGGAAAACAGAAACGTGTATTGTCGGAAGGCTAAAAATAGAAAAACGTCCATTAATGTTTATCAAAGCTATGGTATCAGATAAAGAAATTAATACGATTGTTCAGAATGCTGAAACTATCCGGTTAACGGATCCCAAAGGAAAAGCAGTATCAGTTGTGAAACTGAAAACAGGAGACAAGGTTCTTGTGGCAGTAGAAGAGGCAGGTAGACATTTTGGACACAAGATCGATGAAAGTATTACTGAAAAATAACCAAACGGATACATACAATATGAAAAAAGGCAAAAACGATAAAAAACCTATGGTTTCATCAATACCGGGATTAAGAAAATCGATTGATAAAATCGATGATGAAATACTTGAACTTATCAGCAAGCGGCTTTTATGTGTTAAAGAGATCGGCGAAATCAAAAAAGAAAAAGGCGATCCCGTTTTAGATATATCGCGTGAAAAAACAATCATGGACAGGCTACTATCTAAAAATAGGGGGGAGTTGGATAACAAATCGCTACAATATATTTTTAAAGAAATTATCGCTGCCTCACGTGAACTGCAAAGCCCTCAGCGGATAACCTATCTTGGTCCGGAAGCAACATTCACTCATATGGCGGCAATGAGCCATTTCGGAAGAAGTGCTTATTATGTACCTCGATCCAATATTCGTGACATTTTTGGTGAAGTAGAAAAAGGGGCGTGCCATTATGGTGTTGTGCCTGTTGAAAATTCCATAGAAGGATCAATCAATTACACGCTGGATCTCTTTTTTGAGTCTGAATTAAAGATTTGCGCGGAGATTTATCAGGCAATATCTCATGATCTTCTGTCAGTGACAGGTGAGCTGGATAGTATAAAAGTTATTTATTCCCACCCCCACGTTTTCCCTCAATGCCGTAAATGGCTTCGAAAATACCTGCCTGAAGTAAAACTTGAAGAATGCAGTAGTACCGCACAAGCTGCACGAAAAGCCGCAGGAGATAGGGATTCGGCCGCTATTGCTGGCAGAGAAGCTGCCCATATGTATAATCTTCAGGTAGTGGCTTCCAAGATAGAAGATGTTGGCAGAAATATAACTAGGTTTCTTGTCATTGGAACAGACAAGGTTCATCGAACGGGAAAGGATAAAACGTCTATTATGTTTGCTACTCCCCATGTGCCGGGTGCTTTGTATCAAGTTTTAAAACCCATCGCCGAATCGGACATCAATATGGTAAAACTGGAATCCAGGCCCACAAAGCATGAAAACTGGAGCTATTTCTTTTTTGTTGATATAGAAGGACATATTGAAGATAAGATAATCGTGGAAGCAGTATCTAAATTAAAAGAGATCTGTCTTTATCTGAAAGTGCTGGGGTCCTATATAATGACACAGGAAGGATTTAACAGAGGGATTGAAAGTTGAGACCGATTGATACAAAAACATTATTATACGCTGTTATAGGAGATCCTGTTTTTCACAGTTTAAGCCCATTGATGCATAATACCGCTTTTAAGAGTATTGATTACAATGGTGTGTATCTGGCGTTTAATGTAAAAGATATCACATCAGCGATCAGCGGAATAAAATCATTTGGCATAAAAGGTGTGAGTGTTACCATACCGCATAAGCAAACCGTTATGAAGCACCTGGATGATATTGATGGAAAGGCGTTAAACATTGGTGCAGTCAATACGATCATCAACAAAGAGGAAACGCTTGTTGGATATAATTCAGATTGCTTAGGCGCCATCAACGCGCTGAAAGAAAAAACCAGCATTCAGGGAAAAAAAGTTGTTATTATTGGTGCTGGAGGGGCTGCAAGAGCAATTGGATTTGGCATCCTTGCGGAAGGCGGAGACCTTATCATTTTAAACAAATTTAAAGATGAAGGAGAACTTTTAGCAAAGGATCTGGGAGTTAATTGCTATCCCATTACAGATTTCGAAAAAGTGGATTGCCACATTTTAATTAACGCCACACCTTTGGGAATGACACCTAATGTAGAAACAACTCCTGTGAAATCGGAAGCACTTCATAAAGATATGATTGTTATGGATATTGTATACAATCCATTAAAAACAAGATTGTTAAAGGAAGCTGAAAAAAAAGGATGTACTACTGTGGATGGTGTATCAATGTTTGTTTATCAGGGGGCCTTCCAATTTGAATTGTGGACAGGACAAAAGGCACCTGTGGATTTAATGAAGACAGTTGTACTAAATAAACTGACCAATTCGCCTACATAAATGGCGCTTTTTTTCGCAATCTCTGTGTCAACCCGCCTGAGGCAGATAAATATTCGGAATTGTTTGTGCGACGTATAACGACTATAGGGGCACGATGCATCCTGCCCCTACTCTGTACATTTTATTGATTTCCTTGACCTTGCGGAAAATTACTCATGTATGGGTTGAAAACAAAATTCATGTAGTCTTGTATGATAAGGAGATACTGTGATGACAAATATGAAAAGTATCCTGGTGATTCACGGACCGAATTTAAATAAGTTGGGTACCCGAGAGCCTGAAATTTATGGTAAAGAAACGCTTGTTGACATAAATGAAAAACTCATAACGCTTGGCAAGAAAAATAACATTGATGTCCAATGCTTTCAATCAAATCATGAAGGAGAGATAATTGATAAAATTCAGGCAATGGGACAAAAAAATTCCGGCGTAATCATTAACCCAGCGGCATTTACCCATACAAGCATTGCAATCCGCGACGCACTTTTAATGATCGATATCCCCATCATCGAAGTACATATCTCAAACATTTATAAAAGAGAGCCGTTTCGACATACATCCATGATCTCAGGTGTAGTTTTAGGACAGATTACCGGACTCGGCATCCAGGGTTACATGATGGCAATGGAAGCGCTGATCGGTATTTTAACTGAGAACAAATAGTTGATAGGTTGAAGAAGGTATAAAATTCTAAACCAGGCGGCTACCCTTCTTTTCCTTTCCGATCCTTTGAATCCAACAAGGCGGTTGGATTTAATTCTTTTATATATTTGAAAATTCCGTTTACAATGCCTTCACTTAACCGTTCCTGATATTGCGGATAGGTTAATCTTTTACATTCCCTGGAGTTGCTGATAAACGACGTTTCAACGAGAACGGCGGGCATTTGCGCGCCTATAAGCACATAAAACGGCGCCTGCTTTACACCCTTGTTTCGAATATTACTATAGCCTTTGCTTTCCAAGTGGCTGCACATGGATTTTTGGATGTACCCTGCCAACCTGCTTGATTCATTGATTTTAGAGTTCTTCATCAGATTGGACAAAATGGATTCCAGATCACTGATATTTTTCTTTGATGTCGCGTTTTCTCTTGCAGCAACCAATACTGCGTCATCATCAGTTGCGAAATTCAAAAAATAGGTTTCAATGCCGTAGGCGTTGCGAGACCGAGATGCGTTTGTATGAATGGATATAAAAAGATCACCATTTTCCGTATTCGCAATGGCTGTCCGTTCTTCAAGTGTAAGATACTTATCCGAATCTCTTGTTAATACAACTTCGCAGGAGAGTTCTTTTTTAATTTTTTCGGCAAGTTTCTTGGCAATGGCTAATGTAATATCTTTTTCATGCACTCCCTTGATGTATCCAGGCGCACCAAAATCACGCCCGCCATGCCCGGCATCGATAACAATTTTCTGAACACCCAGGGCAAGCTGTTTGGCAAGATTACCTGCTGAAATATTTTTGTCAGGTAATTGGGGTTTGGATGAAGTTTTGGACGTTTTTTCGATTTCGCTGCCTTCTCCCCATAAGTCTATGACCAGTCTATAGGGATCATTAAGCGAGAAAACTTTATAATCTTTAAAAGACTTTATATCCACTACAACCCGAACTTTATCCGCCGTAAACTGACCTGCACGTGCGTCAGTGAGCAAATCATCATCAATGGGAATAACTCGGTTGATATTTTCTCCCAATTTACTGTTATTAAAATCAACATATAACCGTTGCGGTTTATTAATGGATGAGTCTTTTTTCAAGAGCCGATACGTGTAAGTGGTCTCATTGTTCAGGTCAACGGCTACTCGCGTGTAATTCGGGTTTGACCACACACGAATACCAGTTACAAGTGAGATGTCGGATGAATGCTGAGTTATATTTTCAGAGCTGGAGTGGTTATTCGTGTATTTATTTTTTTGAGCTGAACGTATTGGTTTAGGGTCTTTAGGAAGCTTTTTAAGATCCGTGCTCGCCTTTTGGCGGTAGGTACTTCCGGGATATCTTTTAACCAGGTATTCAAAGTGATCGATTGCTTGATTTTTGTCAGACTTGGAATGTGAGTAATTGTAGAGTTCATGATACATCTTGCCGGTCATGTACAGTCCGGCAGGCGCCCACGGATCAGAAGGTGTTTTTTTATATACAGACCGGAATTGATCGATACACTTCATCCAGTTATCGCGATATTTTTGTTTTGTTTTGCTGCTTTTAAGCCTTAGAAAGCATTTATTCGCGAGTTGATATCTTTGTTTCGCGGTTCTTTTTATCGAAGAAGAAGACTTTTTAGAAACTTTTCTCGTTGACGAACCGGTCAGATTTTTCAGCGTGTTAGCAGATTTTTCTTTATATTTACTTTTAGGATAACGGCCGATTACCCGCTCAAAAATATCAACAGCCTCTTTTTTGTCCGATGTTTTGCGGGAATATCTGTAGAGTTCATGATACATCTTTCCGGACATATACAGTCCAGCCGGAGCCCATGGATCAGATGGATTACTTTTGTATACATTTTGGAATTTGCTAATGCATTTGAGCCAGTTATGTCGATATTTTATTCTTACTTTGCTTTGTTTGAGATCGTTATAACAGGCTTCAGCGTTGAAGTATTTCTGTCTGGAAGTGGTCCCAAAAGCAGCCTGTGGGAAAAAATAACTGATGAGTAAAGAAGCAACGATAAAGAATATCAGAAAGACTGCTTCCGAGGATTTTCTTTGAATACCTTTAATGGAATAGGCGCTTACAGTATCGGTGCAGAACGAAGGTCTATAGAAGTCAAAGGGTAAATACAAAATTGCCTTTATAAATATTTAGTTAAGTTAATATTCGTATAAGTTAGCTGACGATCTAAACAGATATTCTGTTTACGTTACTTTTCTCAAAAAATATCTAGTCATAGGATATCAAAAATGAGATAGAAGAACAAGAGACCTTTGTAAATTTAAAAGTTCTCGAACGACTTTCTCCTACATATAGGGAAAAGCATATAAATCAAGATAGATCTTTGGCCTTTTGAGTGAGTTCATTTAGCAAATTCAACGCATCAATGGGTGTCATTTTTGATATGTCAACTTCCTGTAATTTTCTAATAAACCTACTTTCGTGGTCATGAAACATATCCAGTTGTACATGCCCCTTTTCAATAAGCGCATCATCCTCTAAATTTGATGAAACATGATGTACACAGTGATCACCGTGTTCAATTTGCGAAAGGATTTTTTTTGCCCTTTTTAAAACATTTTCAGGAATGCCTGCGAGCCGAGCGACTTGAATCCCGTAACTTCTGTTTGTACCTCCCTCGACCATTTTTCGTAGAAAGATAATTTCATCATTCCATTCTTTAACGGATATATTGTAATTCTTAACGCGTTCCTTAGTAAGAGAGAGATCCGTTAATTCATGATAATGGGTAGCAAAGAGTGTCTTTACTCCTTTTCCTTTTAAATCATGAAGAAATTCCGCGACCGCCCACGCAATACTCAGGCCGTCAAAAGTGCTCGTGCCCCTGCCTATTTCGTCTAGAATGATAAGACTTTGATGTGTTGAGTTGTTTAAAATATTGGCAGTTTCCTGCATTTCAACCATAAATGTACTTTGACCGGCTGAGATATTGTCAAGTGCGCCAACACGCGTAAAGATCCTGTCCGTGATACCAATAGAGGCTTTTTGGGCGGGAATAAAAGAGCCCATTTGAGTCATCATAACTAAAATCGCTACCTGTCTGAGGATAGTCGATTTTCCCGCCATATTTGGACCGGTGATAATCAGTATCTGATTTTCATGATTGTCAAGTCTTACTGTATTTGGAACAAACCGTTCACCGGAGATCATTTTTTCAATAACAGGGTGTCGGCCATCTTCGATGATAATTTCGTCATCCGTATTGATTTTAGGCCTGATATAATCATTCTGATTTGCCGTTAAACCCTGACTTCATTAAAAAGCTGTAATTCTAAGACATTTCTGCGCTCGTCAGAGCTCAGGACTTCAGATTCAAATTTTTTCAGTTCATCGGTGATATAGCGCTCAGCATTAACGAGTGTTTGTTTCCTGACATAATGAGGCGGAACTGATTTTATCTGTGATTTAGGAATCTCGATATAATATCCAAATACCTTATTGTATTTGACCTTTAGTGAATTAATTCCTGTAGCGTCTTTTTCATTTAATTCAAGATTTGCAAGCCACCCCTTCCCGTCCGTGCTTATCCGGATCAGACGATCCAATTCATCATCATATCCCTGACGGATAATGCCTCCTTCATGTATGGTTGGAGGAGCGTCTTCGCGAATGGCACGATCAATCAGTTCAGCTAATGTGATTAGAACTTCATGGGCTTTATCAAAGTGATAAAGTGTTGATGAAAATGTTGATATCTCGGAAATAATGTCCGGTAATTTAAAAATGGAGATCTTTAAAGTGACGAGATCCCTGGCATTGGCATGCCCCATGGATACTTTACTGGAGAGTCTTTCAAGGTCATAAACGGATTTCAGGTTTTCTCTGATACTTTTTACGGGGTGAATTTTCCGTGTGGCTTCCTCAATGGCGTCCAGCCTTTTATTGATTTCATCCGCATCAATAAGCGGATATCGGGTCCACTTTTTTAAAAGCCTGGCGCCCATTGCCGTAACGGTTTGATCGATCACGCTAATGAGTGTTCCATGTCGGCTACCGGATTGAAGATTTTGTGTGATTTCAAGATTGCGGTAGCTCATGTTATCAATCATCAAAAAATTATTTAACGTATATGTTTCAATTTTTGAGAGGTGCTCAATTTTTTGTTTCTGGTTTTCACGTATGTAAAATAATAACGCTCCAGCGGCGCTCAAACCGGCTTTCATATTTTCACAGCCAAATCCTTTAAGATTAAGCGTATTGAACTGGTCTTTTAAAATTGTTTGCCCCTTCTTAAAGCCAAAATGTTTGTCATCAAGAAACGTCACAGGCGTTTCTGATAATGTCTTGATCAGGGGTGTAAAAGAGGGGTCGTTTTTTAATTGCTGGTTAAGGAGAACTTCACGCGGGGAAATTCTCAGGACTTCATCAAAAATAGAGGACAGATGATCACTTTCTGTAACACGGAAAGTACCGGTAGATAGATCCAGATAAGATATTCCGACTGTATGATCATTTTTCGAGATGGATAGTAGAAAATTGTTCGATTTATCATCGAGCATCTCATCTTCGATGATCATTCCCGGTGAAATAACACGAACCACATCTCTTTTTACAATGCCTTTGGCAACGGATGGATCTTCTAGTTGGTCACATATGGCCACCTTATATCCATTTTCGATCATTTTGGAAATGTACCCCTTTACCGCTCTGTGCGGAACGCCGCACATGGGAATAGGGGACGCGTCATTTTTATTTCGCGATGTTAATGTGATTTCAAGAATCCTTGATGCTACTTCTGCGTCTTCGAAAAACATTTCATAAAAATCACCCATCCTGAAGAACAATATCGCGTCAGGATACTCATCCTTAATGGACAAGTATTGCTTGATCATTGGTGTTGTTTTAACGGATTTCATGGATCAGATAACACTGGCAGTGGCTGTCATAGATGGAGCCTGGAACTGGAAATTAACGATAATTGCTGTATGCATTATCAATATTTTCAGGCACAGGTTTTGTGTCCCCAACATTTGAATGATTTAATTTTCTATTCAATGATGATATTTCTTTGAGTTGCGAGTCAACTGCTTTTTGAAGGAGCTTAATTTTCTTTCTGGATGTCAGCCTTCCGGGTATGGATAATATATATGAGATAAAAAAACCTATAATGATACAGACAAGGAACACAAGGGCGGATGGAACTTCGGGAGTCTTGTATTCCGCAAAGATAAGATTTATCCTGAAATTTTGGCTTGCCTGGAAAAAGAAATGTTGATTCTGGTAAATAAAAACAGAAATAAAAACAGATATGATTACCCAAAAGGTTATTTTAAACTCCCTCATAGAACGCTCCTTACATTAATCAGTTAGAACTATTTTATCAAAGTAGGGCTTCAGATTGTTATATGTTTCTGCAATGTGTTCCGGAATCACACGAACATCCGCAAACACTGTTAATGCGTTGGTGTCGCCAAACCACCTGGGAACAATATGAAAGTGAAGGTGTTCTTCAATACCCGCTCCCGCCACTTTTCCAAGATTTAAACCGATATTGAAACCATCCGGGCACATCACTTTTTTTAACACCTCTATTGACTTTTCAACCGTTAATAAGAGTACACCCATTTCGGATTGATTTAACTGGTCCAGGCCGGAAATATGGCTTATAGGTGAAACAAGAAGGTGGCCGTTAATGTATGGATATTTATTCATGACCACCATGGTGGATTCACCTTTAAAGAGGGTTAGATCATTTTTTTCAGATAGCGCCTTGCAGAACACACATCCTTCCTCTTTATCTGATTTTATATATTCAATACGCCATGGTGCCCACATGGTTTTCATTGGAAGTTAATACTCCTAATAATCAGTTTTTAGAAAAATTGTCCAAATGTCAGTACTTATTAAAACTTTGATAAAATCAGAACACAAATACTTGGACCCTCGAATCCTTGACCCCTTGTCAAAACTGCCAAACTATAGGTGAGAAAATCCTATTTGATCATCAAGATTTTCTGAGAGAGTCATTCCATAAACTCTTACACATTTAGTACATTGAACTCAACATTTTTTTCCGCTGAGCTGGATAAGTTCAATCTCACCCCACATGGCAATATTTTTTCCCTGAATCAGGACAATACCAGTAACGTTTTCGATATTTTTTCCGAATGCCATGGCCTTTTCAAAGTCTTTTTTTGATTGAACCATATTTCCAATGGCAGTTGCGGCAGCGTCAGCAAGAAAGCATGAATCAGAAACTACACAAACCGCATCCGCCTTACCAAGGCTCAAAGAGTGACCGATGGTTCCGGATGATGTGCAAACAGCAACCGGTTGGTCTAATGCGTTAATAAGCAGACCGATTTTCATGCTTACGGGTGAATCCCCGGCATATATGCCTACTGTAACGGGTTGATCAGATTTGATAAAAATATCCCCTCCGTTTTCAACAATAACCGTTTTCGTATAATCCAAAAGACCGATTCCAACCATTTCAGCAATTGCTCCTGCAACCGCAGCCATGGGGCCGGTATTGGTTTTTTCGCACGTTTGAGTCATGCGTTGTATTATTTCAGGGGCAGGGCCGTTGATAGACCATGGATTTAATGTCGTCTCGAACTCAGGATATAATTGAATGTATGATTCAATTTGGCTTCGATATGATAGTATTAAATCCTTGGCAATGTTTTTCAAATTTGTTTCTGTGTGGATAAAAAGGTCTGTTTCTTTTACCGTGACATTATAGGGTAAAAGGTTTTCAGATCTTGCAAGATTTCGATATGTTCTTTCTGTGTTCATATAAATTTGTTTTCACTAATAAGATATACAACAGGATACGACATTACTTTATTACACAAAAATAAAAAAATGGATATTTAAAATAGTTTTCATCCAGAAATGAGTAATTTTTCGCAAGGTCAAGGAAATCAAGGAATTGCGCGGAGGCGTACATAGCTGTACGTCGCACAAGCGATTCCAAGCATAGAGGAGTATTCAAAATTGGCAATTTTTGTTCAATTTCAAGGAAGGCGATAATTTTAAACGCAGGATTACTTGAAGTATTTTGATGATTAATCCGCCAAAGTTCGGTGGCGGCTTAAAATTTGAGCCCCCTCGAGGCGGATGTCCCACCTGACACAGCTTGCCTCGCCGTAGCCTTGGCGTAGGCGGGAAATTGGTCAAAAAGGGCAATTTCTGGATGGAAACTAATCAAATTCTATATTCTTCGGCCTCATTTCAACAGGAAATTGACTTAAAAAATACCGATCCGTCATTCCGGCAATAAAATCCCTTACAATTTCGGCACTGCTATGAACGTTCATATATTCCGGGGCCATGTCTTCTAGAAAGTTTGTAAATATAACGGACTGGTGATTTTCTTTTTTAATATCGTCGAGATATCTCCTAAATAAATCTGCGAACAGATCTTTGATTTTTTGGGAATGCTTTTTTATTTTGGGATTCTGGTAAATGTTTTCGAAGTTAAATTGTTTTAAATGTTTTAAGGCATTCGAAACATCTGAGCTAAAAGCAATGGTCTTTTTCTGATAACTGTTTCTTATAACGTCCGTCACAAGCCGATATACAATAGTACCATTGGTATTCCCAAGCACTGATGCAGCCTTTTGAGGGATATCTTCACGTTTGATAATATTCAATCGAATCGCGTCTTCCAAGTCACGGCCGATATAACTAATGGTGTCCCCCATACGGACAACGCATCCTTCAAGGGTCATTGGTACAAGTTTTACATTTGATGTGTTCTTTTTTAAATCGATTTCGTTTTGTAATATATCAAAAGATTTATCCCTGTTTGGTTTAAGCTGCTGATTATGGATTTCCCCATCATGACAGAGAATGCCGTCTAACGTCTGAAGGCATAGATTCCATCCTTTTCCTTTGCGTTCCACTTTATCCAGAAATTGAACAGACTGGACATTATGATGAAAATCCCCAATGCCGTTCGCTTTGCAGTGTTCGGATAAAAATCTTTCACCATCATGGCCAAACGGGGTATGGCCGATATCATGCCCAAGAGCAATGGCTTCGATAAGGTCTTCATTTAGCCCAAGAAACCGGCCAATGGTTCTGGATACCTTTGAGACCAACTGGACATGAAGTATTCTGTGAGTGATGTGGTCATTCTGGATAAGATAAAACACCTGGGTTTTGTCAATATATCTTGTGTACGCCAGAGAATGAAGGATGCGGTCAACATCCAAAGAAAATGTTTGCCGGTAGCCGGAATCTACATGCTTGTCCTGAAATTTGCGAAACCCTTGACCGCTTACGGTGGCATAGGGAGACATAAAGTCGGACTCATGGTTATTTAACTCAAATTTTATTTGCGTTAGTTTTTCATCAATTTTCATTGGATCAAATTTCTTCATTTTCGATCATTGTTTCCATCAGTTGAATATAGTTAATGCCGGCTGCCCGGAATCCTTCTTTGCCATATTTCATGTTTGCTTCAATAACATATAGTTCGCCTTTTTGAGAAATAATATCTATCCCCACATCATCCCACCCGCAAGATACTGCAGTATGAAGTGCCAGGTCTAAAATTTGCTTTGGAACAGGTTCCAGGCTTACTTTACCGCCGAGTGCTATATTGCTTCTAAAGTCTCCAGGAGCCGCAATGCGCCAATAGGCATGCACAACCCTATCTCCAACAATAACAACACGAATATCGCGATCTGAAGGGATATATTCTTGAATATATGCCGTATTTGCAATGTTGCAATACTCAGACAGGTCAGCTTTTCCGGAAATCAGATAGACACCCCTTCCTAGCGCGGAACCTTTGGGGATTTTGCCAATAAAAGGAAATTCAAAATAATCCAAAATAGCCTTTTTTTGCCGGTTTCCATAAAAAGTACGTGTTTTGGGATGCGGAATATCCAGAAGGTTGAAAAGGGCTGTCTGTTTAATTTTGTCCTGAACACATTTGTATGTATTATAACTGGGGAATGTCATTTTTCCCATGGAATTAAAAAGATCCGCGTAAAATGTGGAAGGGTAGTATATTTTCACTGCGTCCTTGATACGCTTCGCGTCTTGGGTGTTGTAATCTGAAAAATTTGGAAGTACACCCAGAGTTATCACATTTTTGCAATCTCTCAAGCGTGCTTCAAGTGCAATGACCTTTTTTTTCATATGTTATTTTATACAGAATTAGTTTGAGGGTGTTAATGCAAACGATGATAAGGGAACAGGGACGTCTGTCCAATACTTAGCAATATGAATGTAGAGACGATTGCCGTCATTGTTTGAAATGATAATTTCAAATGGAATGCTGTAACCGTTTATCGATTGTATCATGTTTAGCTCTGTACGATATTTAAGTGACCCGAACAAATTGAATGCCTCCATTTTCCAAACATTTTTATCGTGTTTATTCACATATAATTTTTTACGTTTTCCAAAACACCCCTTTTTCAAGTTCAGCTCGTATCCCTCATCAGATACGTTCATTTTTGCATGATCAGTGTCATATTCATAAACGGGTATTCTTCCAGACAGAAAAGAACTGAGGTCATTAGATGTGATCGATATGGTCAGAATTTTCTCCAAGCTTGGATTTGCGTCGTTGATAATATAAAATCGACCATCCATGGGAAAATACAAATACGAGTATTGTCCATCATTCGAATAGCTGGCTGCTGATTGACCTGGAAAACCAAAAATTTCAACACGGAAATTACCCTGATGTGTACCCATCCAGGCAGCCCGCGTGTTCATAGATTTATTTTTATTGATTAACTTGAGTTTCCCTATTCCTTTGAAAGTCTCAAGTTTGTTGTTTTTATTTTTAATGGCAGATAATAAATGGCCCGCGTTACCTTCATCGCGAGGTGACATATCATAAATAACCGGATATTTAACACCAATGGTTTGGCACGAAACAAACGAAAATAAAATAAAAAGGACGCACACGTATTTCATTTGTCGTTCAGTTTTGCTCTGAAAGAGAGGAGGGGGCATAGGACTTGATGTGTCCCCGAAAAAGATAAAAAGATATTTTGTATCATTGATTCATGAGGCCAGTTAGTTTCCATTCATAAATGGCACTTTTCCGCAATCTCTACGTCAATCTTCGGAATTGCTTGTGCGATGTGCCTGAGTAAACCCCCGCGCAATTCACCGATTTTCTTGATCCTGCATAAAAGTACTCATTTCTGGATTGGAAACATTTTAAACTGGCACCTATCTTTTAAAAATAAATTAATGAATGGGCACCAGTTAAAATCCCTGGTCTGTCAGGTCCTTTATTTTTTGTTCAAGTGTTTCTTTGCTATTTTCTTTTTCGTTTTTGTTTTTTAAAGACAGTTTGTAAAATTTTAATGCGTCAGGCTTGTTGTTGAGTTTAAAATGAGCGTCGCCAAGGTGCTCAAGCATGGTTGGGTCATCCGGAACAAGCGAAACAGCTTTTTCAAGTATTTCAATTGCTTTTTTAAAAAGACCTTTCTTATAGTACACCCAGCCGAGACTGTCAGTAATATATCCGTCATTTGGTTTAAACTTTAACGCTTCTAATATCAGGCGCTCAGCTTCATCCAGGTTTTTACCCAACTCAGCGTATGTATAACCAAGATAGTTCAGCGCGTTGGCATGTTTAGGGTCTATTGCTATCACACGTTTCAAAGAGTCGATACACTCAGGTTTTTTATCCCACTTGTCATAAACAACGCCCAACCGGAAATGAAGTTTCACGTTTTTCTTGTCAATCGATAACCCCTTTTTTAATATTTTTTCCGCTTGATCATATGACTCAATATCTTCGTATAGTGACCCCAAAAAAAGCATGAATTCGGCATTATCAGGATGCTTATCGATAATATTTTTCAAATAAGCAATTGCCTGATCCGTCTGATTGTCTTGCTGATAAATGTAGGATGTATGAACGACTGAATCTTCATAAAATCTCGTCCCCTCTGAGACCTGATTAAAATGGACAAGCGCCTTTTCTTTGTTTTCGATGCCGGCATATGCAAGTCCCGCAATATGATGAAGATCCGAATTGTTGGGTGTTCCTTTCAGGGCACCTTCCGCGATAGCGATGGTGGCATCAAACTGGTTTTTATCAAGATATTGATTGAAAAGTTTTATAACAACAGCCACTTCATCCTTACTTCTTTTGCCAAGCTCAATGTAGAGTTTGGCAGCATCCGGTTTCATGTTCATCTTATCATAAAAATAACCAAGCTCCATTGTTGCCCGTATATTTTTAGGTTCATCTGCGAGAATATCCATATATAACTGAATAATCTTGTTCTTTTTCTTTGAAGAAAACTTAACTTTTTTAGGATGTAGAAGCGTTAAAGGCATCCGTAATTTTTGTCCGGCTTTGATTCTATCTGGACTTTTGATCCCGTGATTTAGTGATAAAATACGCCTTTCAATCCCTTTATTGTATTTTTTGTAAAAGCGTACCGAAATTTTTTTCAACGTATCGCTAGGCTTTACCGTATATATTTTAAATTTTTCAGTCTGGTATAGATTTGCCAGCTCGAATTTGGGTTCAAGCAAATCAGCATTGAGCTTCAGTGTTTTTTTAAATTGTTTTTCAGCCTGAGTAACATTTCCCTGTTCCATATATATTTTACCGAGAAAGTAATATGCTGTATAAAAATCAGGAAAATGTTGAATCATTTGATTAAAAACATCCAGCGCTTTTGATGGTTCACTTTTTTCTATATAAAGCCCGCCCAAGAGCAAATAGATGTCATGTTGTTTAGCATCCAGTGCGATGACTTTTGAATATGCAAGTATGGCATCCTCATACGCTTTTTGCCCCTGTTTTATTTTGCCGAGCATTATCAGTGCTTCAACATTGTTTGGATCTTTTTCAGTAATGCTGCTAAATACATCTAACGCGCTGTTATAATCCTTTTTTTCTGCATATAAAAATGCAAGTTCTCTTTTCAGATATAACGATTCCGGATCAATTTTAAGCGCTTCTTTCATGTGGTAAATCGCTTGGTCAATATTGCCCTTTTTCAGTTCAATCTGTGCACTTGTGAAATTATAGTATTTTTTATTAAATTCTGAGGTCTGTGCAGTCGGTTTTAGCCGCGGCCTGTTGATGTTATTTGGGTAAAAACAGCCTGGGAGAACAATGATAATGAGATAAACAGCAAGTATTGGTCGAAGGTGTATCATTTAAACATCCTGATTGATTATATTATATAATTATAAATTATATGCATGCTTTGAAGTCATAGTCAGACAGCGTCTCTATCTGCAAATGAATCAAAGTCCGGTATTTCTCTTTTAAAAAAGTCTTTCATTCTTTTAACAATATTTTTTTCAATTTGCCGAACACGTTCGCGGGAGATCCCATACTTATCTCCTATTTCTTGAAGCGTAATCGGGTCATCAGAGAAAATTCGCTGATTAAATATTTCTATTTCTCTTTCCGTCATTTTTTTTCGAAACTCTTCAATTTTCTCATGGAGAATAGACTTCATTTCCTTTTTTGCCAGACGGTCATCAATGGACTCATCTTCATTGCTGATGAAATCAATTCTTTCAGAATCCGAGTCATTTTTTAAAGGAGCGTCTAGAGATACATCCCATCCGTCAAGACGCTGCCCCATATCAACGATTTCCTTTTCTGACACACCAAGCCTTTCAGAAAGAAGCTTCGGTTTCGGATCAAATCCTTCATCAATGAGTTTCTGCTTTTCTTTTTTTAGTTTAAAAAAAAGCTTGCGCTGACCTTGCGTGGTTCCGATTTTAACCAGCCGCCAGTTATCCATTATAAACTTGAGGATGTAGGCTTTAATCCAGAAGGATGCGTAGTACGAAAATTTTACATTTTTATAGGGATCAAATTTTCTCACAGCGTGCATGAGACCAATATTACCTTCCTGGATAAGGTCTAAAAGGTTTTGCATCCATATCCGCTGAAACTCAAGGGCAATTTTAACCACCAGCCTTAAATTTGAAGTTACCATAACGTATGCAGCATCCTGATCATCATGGTCATAAATTTTTAGGGCAACTTCTTTTTCTTCCTCTCTGCTGAGGAGCCCGTATTTGCTGAGTTCATTTAGATACCTTTGAAGTGGATCAAGTTTAACCAGCGCTTTGTCAGACTGCTGTTTAGATTTATTATTGACGTTTTTTTTCATTAATTTTTCTTATATCGTATTTATTTGTTTTTAGATACTTATCATTAAATAAAATGCTAAAAATTATAGACACACAAATGAGCTTATGATATTGCAAGCTGGTTTAACAGTGCGCCTGTAGCTCAGCTGGATAGAGCAACGGACTTCTAATCCGTAGGCCGCAGGTTCGAATCCTGCCAGGCGTACCAGTATAGTTTTATTGCTTCATCCAAAGAATTGACGTTACAACATTGACTGTTTTCTAAGGTTTTCCCCAAGGCGTTATTTTTAACTCTCCTCGATAACTCTACATTATCCTATCAAAATTTGATATATTTTCAATCCGAATTATTCATTCAATAAAAATGGATAAGTTTTGAAAAAGAAAAGAAGTATTATATGGAATAATTACACATTTATGTTTTTTCAGACATTTCTCCGTAAAATTTTGTCCATCATAAGAACCAGGAGAAAAGGAAATTCAATAATAAACTCCAGGAAAAATCCAAAGATAATGAGAAGATAAGTAAATGGAAGTTCCATGCAATTGTACAGAGACGTTTTAAATAATTTTTTATAAGTATCAGACATCATATTAAATTTATTAATAATAGGGACGATTCGTTATCCTTGATAAATAAAATCAGGTGAAATAAAATCAGGATATATAAAATCAGATCAATAAAATAAATGGATAGTTTGAAAATGATTATAATATAACAGATATTGTCGAGTTTTGACAGAGTTTATATAAAGCTATTCGTAATTATTTGCAAAGTAAGATATATTTGTATTGAATTAAAACCGTCCGTATACTTAGCCTGTAATTTTAACAAATGGGAGAACTAAAATGGGCACAAATAATCTGATTTTTTTAGAAAACATTGAATGGTTCGATGATACAGGAAAAGAGCTTGTTCATCGTATTCCGGAAAAAGGTTCCGGTGAAATAAAGTTAGGCGCCCAGTTGACAGTTAGGGATTCTCAGGCGGCAGTGTTTTTTTACCAGGGCAAAGCCATTGAAGCCTATGGGCCCGGTCGTCATACTTTAAAGACGGCGAATATCCCTATCTTAACGAAAATCATCAGCATCCCCTGGGCATTAGAGAGTCCGCTTAGGGCCGAGATATATCTAGTAAACATGAAAGTGTTTACGAACTTAAAATGGGGAACAAGAGACCCTGTAGCGTTTAAAGATTCTGAACTGGGGCTCATTCGTCTGAGAGCTTTCGGTATTTTCAACCTTCAAATTGTACAACCTGTATTATTTATTAATAGCCTTGTTGGCACAAAGGGGATGTATACCACCGCTGAAATTGAAGATTACCTGAATCTCGTTATTGTTTCCAGATTTAATGATTTCATGGGAGATAAAATTGATACCATTTTTAACTTACCTTCGAAATATAACGAACTATCAGAAGGGCTTTCCAAAAGCTGTGAGGAGGATTTTAGTCATTTTGGATTGAGAATGACCAATTTATACATAAATGCCATTACCCCGCCGAAAGAGGTTCAAGATGCAATAGACGATAGGAGCAGAATGGGTGTTTTTGAGGATATGAATAAACTCATGAAGATGAAGGCAGCCATGGCTATGGAAAAAGCATCCGAATCTGAAGGCACTTCTGGTTCGGGAATGGGTATGGGAATGGGGCTGATGATGCCTGCCATGTTTTCCCAATATTTTACCGATGACGCTCAGCAGTCAGGTTCTTCCCGATCTCAAGATGGAATCGTGTGCCATGAATGTAGCAGCCCGATCCCCGCAAATGCAAAATTCTGTCCTTTGTGCGGTCACCAGCAGCTTGTTTTCATGAAGTGCGAAAGTTGTGGAAAGAACCTTGCACCCAACGCAAAGTTTTGTTCAAGGTGCGGAAATCCTGTTTCGGAAAAAAAGGCTAAAAGCGTAGTCTGCCAAAAATGCGGAGCTAAAAATTTAAGTAAATCGAAGTTTTGTATTCAGTGTGGGGAGAAGATATAATTCAGGAATGAACCTTTTTGCCCAATTTCCCGCCTACGCCAAGGCTACGGCGAGGCAAGCTGTGTCAGGTGGGACATCCGCCTCGGGCGGGCTCAAATTTTAATCCTCGAAATACTTCATGTATTCCTGCGGTTAAAAATATCGCCTTCCTTGAACTTGAACAAAAAATGCTCATTTCAAGAAATGCAAGTATGTTGAATGCAAGTCCCTGAGGCGGATAAATTATCAGGTTTGCTTGTGCGACATACAACTGAGTATGCCTCCGCGCAATTCTTTGATTTCCTTGACCTTGCAAAAAATTGCTCATTTCTGTATTGGAAACAGCAAGTACCTATCCTTAAATAGAGAAAAATAATTTGATAAAAATTAAGTATATGGCTCACGAATAAGATATTTTTGCGAAGAACAAAGCCCTGCAAGGATTTATGCAGAGGCGTACACCGAGTACGTTGTAGGCGAAAACCCGCGCGGAGAACGCAGTTATTCGGAAAAATGGCCATTTGTGGATGGAAAAGAGGGCTACCGGTCGTAGGTAAACTCCATCTCAACAGGGCCTATTTGTATTTGATCAAAATCTTTAAGAAGTATGGAGCTTTTGATGGTCCTGCCATTTACTTTTGGCTTTGAAAAACCGCCATTATAGCTTAAATAAATGCCATTAGGCCTTTTGCTAAGCGTTATCGCATTCTTGCCAATAAGCAATCCTTGAATAACGATATCGGATGTTGCTTCTTTTCCAATTCTGGTTAATTTATTCGTAATATGAATAACTCCTTCACCACCTCTTCTATAGGTTAAAATGCCATTTTGCTCTTTTTCATGTTTCCCCAAGGCAGCGTTTAAAAAGCTATCAACACGCATATCACGAAACTGGCCTGTTTCTATCTCAACGGTTTCCGACATGTCTGATGGTTCAACTTTATGCTTATTGGGCATATGCCTGCTTGAAGTTATAGAAAAATCTATTGTATGTTTTCCAATGGTTATAATATCTCCATTTTCTAGCCAGTGAGAATTAATAAATGTTTTATTTACAAATGTACCGTTTTTACTGTGCAGGTCTTTAAGAAGAAATCCATTATCCGCTGGTTCAATAATGGCATGCTTTGAGGAAACTGATGGGTTGGGTATACAAATGAGATTTTTATCATTCCTGCCGATTGTTAGAGGCATCTTTTCATCAAAGTGATACTCTTTAATCGTGTCTTCATCAATTTTAAGTGTTAGTTTTATCATGTTTGCCTCAAGGGTTAACGGTTACAAATTATTTTTGCCTTGCTTCATAAAAAATTATCGCAAGAAATATACCATGATCATTAAAAAGATAAAAGAAGAGATTTTTCAGACTTGTTGGAAATATACAATTTTACTGTACATTAAAGTTTTTTAAGGTTTGATTTTTGATACAATCATTAGGTTCATAAGATGTGCAAAGTATGATATAAAGAATCAATAAGAAATGATATCATGCCCGGGCAAGCTTAATTGAATGTAAATAAGTGGGAAAAAAATTAAAGAGTTGCTCGAGACTGAAACTAATCTAAAAGAGATCTTTTCAGGAAAGAACAAGGGGTATTTTACGAAGATGGAAAACGTGCTTGTCGTTGGCGGTGCAGGATATATTGGGTCGTATATGTGCAAGTATTTATCTAAGAATGGATATGCACCTGTTATTCTAGATAATTTCTCTCGCGGCCATCGGATGGCTGTGAGATATGGAAAGCTATACGAAGGAAATATAAATAACGATGGTCTGTTGGCGAAAATTTTCACAGAAAATAAAATTGCCGCCGTGATGCACTTCGCTGCGTATTGCTATGTTGGAGAATCCGTTACCGCTCCGGATATATACTATAAAAATAACGTTTCCGCTACGTTAAACCTTCTTGAAGCAATGGTAAAGAATAACGTTAATGCGTTTATCTTTTCCTCTACGTGCGCGACGTACGGCAATCCGATTGATGTGCCTATTTTTGAGGATCATCCCCAGCATCCTATCAATCCCTATGGAAGAAGCAAACTGATGGTGGAAAAGATCCTAAAAGATTTTTCACAAGCTTTTGATTTGAAGTATGTATGCCTTCGCTACTTTAACGCAGCTGGAGCGGACCCGGAAGAAGAACTGGGAGAGGACCATCGCCCAGAAACCCATCTGATCCCCTTAGTACTTCAAACAGCGCTTGGCATGAGGGACCAGGTAGAAATTTTTGGAAACGATTATCCAACGCATGATGGCACATGCATCCGAGACTATATACATACTGATGACCTGGCGCAGGCTCATCTTTTAGCTATGGAAAGAATTATGGGAGGGTTTTCCGGGGATATGTATAATCTAGGAAATGGGAAAGGATATTCGGTAAACGATGTCATTGAAAAGGCAAGTGAAATTACGAAAACATCTATTAAAACAAAGGTGGTCAACAGGCGCCAGGGTGATCCTGCAATCCTGGTGAGCGCCAGCCAAAAAGCAATTGAGGAGCTTGGCTGGAGACCAAAATATCATGAATTGGATGCAATTATCGAAACAGCGTGGAAATGGCACAAAAAAAACCCTAAAGGATATGAAGAGTGATACGATAACTAATGTAAGGTTCAATCTCGCATTGCTTAATATTGGATATAGATAATAAATTTATCAAGACATGGTTGATTTAATGGTAGAACAATCCAATCAAGAATTACTGGACCGCGTAAAGGAGCTGGAACAAGAGATTCATCGTTTGAAACTCCAGGAAGCGTCTATGTTGGAAAGCGAAGAACGGTTCAGCAGTATTTTAAATATTTTTGAAGATGAATATTTTGAAGTTGATTTAAAAGGCGATTTTACGTTTTTCAACAAATCCTTTTTGGAGAATTCTGGATTTACGAGGGATGAATTAACGGGGATGAGTTATAAACAGTTTTTGGATGAAATGAATAGGGGAAAAATATTTAATGTTTTTAATCATGTCTATTTAAGCAGGGAGCCTTCAAAAGTTGAATTTTGGTCTGAAATAGTAGATTCAAAGACAAAAAATATTCAAAGAAAATTAATGGAAAGTTCAGTTCATCTTATTCTGGATGATAATGGAGAGAAAATTGGATTTCGAGGTTTTATGAGGAATATCACGGACAGGTAC
>JAFDFT010000388.1 GCA_019309685.1 Deltaproteobacteria bacterium | reverse complement strand
AGAAACCTTTATGGGGACTTGTATCACAATACTTCCCGGCCAGTACTTCGATGAAGAGACCAGTGAATTGTAGGGACGTACAAAAATATATAAATTTACAAAAGCAGTGACTTCAGATTTCTCTTGATTTCCTCAGGGGGTATGCAAACATTAAGCAAATACCAGATCATCACGCAAATGCCCAAATTCATTAAGAGATACAATTGACTTTAATCCGGAACTTGCGACCAAAAATCGGTTGATGCAGGTATATTCAGGAGCAAAGAAAAAATATTTTTCAATACCCAGGACATGCGCAGCAAAGGTGTTTATGAGTCCGCCGTGGCAGACAACGGTTACGCGCTTTCCTTTATTTTCAGCGGAAATTCTATCGAGACTTTCCAGCACTTTTTGACGGAAGGCCTCCATATCGTACCTGGCCTCAAAACCCCCACTTACTAAATCCTTCCATAATTCGTAATCGGTTTCTCTTAATTCTTCCATAGGTACATACTTAGAAGACTGCACATCGAATTCCGCCAGGCTGGGATCGATGTTGATTTCGATCCCTTTGAATTTGGCAAGCGGCTCTGCCGTCATTCTTGCCCGCTTCATAGGGCTGCTGTAAATCGCGTCTATTTTTTCATTTTTCAGCCATTGTCCGAGTTTTTCTGCCTGTTTTATACCCGTTTCACTTAATCCAGGGTCTGCGGGAGTGTTGTCCTTTTTTTCTACGCGGAGTGGTAATCCATGTCGTATTATTATCAGTTCCATGATTTTGTTTTCCCTTTAAGTGCTTTTATATGAACTTCCCGATGCTCCTTGCAGCTTCGATGAGATCAAAGCTTTATAACCCTCTTTAATAGATAGGATTGGGGAACTTATCACCTTTTATCTATAATGTCTACCGAATCAAACCACTTCAGACAGAAGTTAATATCTCAAATGAGCGTAAATAAAATGAAAAACTTTTATTAACTACATAGGGATTAAGGGTATAACTCGGTTTATTCATATTTTTGTATATCTTCTATAGGTGAGGTATAAATAGCATTCTTTATTTTCATTTTATTTACACTCCGGGAAAGCCGATGCTACCCCATCTTCTGCGTTATCAAGGATTCGCAGTAAATTATTACGGCTTCGCCCTTGATGCCTTGTCGGAGCGAAGCGTAGATCCCGTCGCCGGGGAAGCTGGAGCACCCTCAACTTTCGCTCAATTGAGGTAAAATAGTATCTATTTAATTGCTATTAGAGCTTATCTATAATTGACTTTAGGTTGGGGAAATCTACTTTCTTAAACTCAGAAAAATTGTGTTTCAATGTCTTTACTGCCGTTGGAATATACTGTTCAAAATACTTTTTAGTTTTTACTTTGCTCAAGAAACCAAAAGCGCCGAGGATTTGAAGATTACGTGTAATCGCACAATATTTCAGGCATTGTCTGAAATTATCTTGGCCTGTACCAACACGTTCGGCAAGTGTTTCAACGGAAAAGTCTATGAGTTGCGCCTGAACCGGAAATGGCAAAGCAGCGTATGGATCGATGATCAAGGATGCGAGGTCATATTGAACAGGCCCGAATCGTGTTCCTTGAAAATCAATAAAGTAATACTTGCTATTTTTAAACATAATATTTCGAGATTGCATATCCCGATGCATTAATCCAAAATTTGTGTGCTCAAGAGTTTTGTCAGAAAGCAAATCAAACTCTTCTTTTAAATCGTCAAAATTCACATCTGCCATGAGATAATTTTGGAGAAATGCTTCCGTAAAATATCTGCATTCTTTTTCAAGAATAACGCTTTTATCATAATGGGTGCTTTGGTAGGTCCATGCTGTGTCAAAGTTCTTTGACCCTGAAATTGAAAAATCTCCAATAAGGCGAATGATGGTCTGGTAATAGGCAATAATGTCTTTTATTTTTTTAGTCTTTAGCCTGATATCCTGTAGATGTGTATTGCCAAGATCTTCAATAAAAACGAGTCCTGAAAAATTGTCATAAAGAAAGATTTCAGGAACAGGGATGTGATTTTCAAAGAGATGTTTACCGATATTGATAAATGAATCTATTTCGGCGGTTTCTTCGCTTTGTCTTATTCCATGATCTACAGCGATGAGAGAATTGCTATCGGATAAAACACGGTACCAGGTCCTGTCAGATCCATCCCCTTGTATTTGTTCCTGGTAAATTATACTTTCTGTGTAGTCAGAGTACGCGTGTTGAAATGCTTTCGGCGCCATTATATCAAAAGAAGCCTGTTTGTATGCTTCAGGTGTGCCGATATCTTTCCAGTAATGCCCCTTTACAATGAATGCTTTAACGCACTGGTTATTTGATATGACTTTTCTGTATGCATCTATAATACTGTAGAATCGTCCATCCGGGATAAAATCTAGGATCTGCGGATCGATGACATGGATACCCGTAAAAGCGAGCCTGTTATCTGCTGTATCTGGAAGAAAATCAATAATGCACTTATTGGAATCAACAGATACATTGTTAAACTCAGGATAGTCATGCAGAACCATAGTGACAGGATGGCTGTGCGATAAGTGAAAGTCATATGCTTTTCGCAGGTCGATATCTGTTACAATATCACTATTGATAAGCATGAAGGGTTTGTTATCAAAGAAGTCAAACACATTTTTTATGGCACCGCCAGTGCCGAGAATGGATGGTTCATGCTTCAGGTGTACAGATAGGTTATAATTCTTAGATGCAATAAAAGCTTCAACCTTATGATGAAGGTGGTGGGTGTTTATTATCACCTCTTTACACCCTGCGGTTTGCAGGCGGTCTATTACAAGGTCAAGAACGGGCTGTCCTGAGAGTGTAAACAGCGGTTTAGGCGTGTGCTGTGTGTAGGGTAGGAGCCTGGTGCCGAGGCCGGCGGAAAGGATCATTGCTTTCATTTCTTTTTAAAAGACTTTTGAAAATCCCACTTTTTGCCCAATTTCAGCGTCAGGCTCAAATTTCAATCCTCAAAATACTATAAGTATTCCTTCGGTTAAATTTATCGTCTTCCCTGAACTTGAACAAAAATTGGAATTTCTAAAAAGTCTTTATACCTTTTGCAGAGTGTGATTTATAGCGATCTAAGTTGTTATTAGAACTAATTCGACAAAAGCTTCAGATATTTTTCAATCTCTTTTGAGTATAATTCGATATTATCAGTACTCTCAGAGCCCTTTACGCCATGTGAGAGAAAGAAGCTGACCGCGTTTTCATAGTTTATTTTTGAAAGGGCTTCAATCCTTTCGATGTTGCCTTCTTTATACATGCGTTTTCCAAGAGGCAGGATTTTTTTCAAACGATCCTTGGCAGTTATTGAATTTTTAGAATTATCCGTAAAAAATTTTAAAACGATTTTGTATGATTCAAAGTAGGTTTTTAAAAAGTCGGAAAAATGCCGCAGTTTCTGTATGCCTGCAGTCGTAATTGTATATGTGTCCTGCTGTGTCTCAATGCCTTTGATTATATCCTGTTTTT
>JAFDFT010000387.1 GCA_019309685.1 Deltaproteobacteria bacterium | reverse complement strand
GCGATTTATTGACATCTGCGAACGAGCGCATCGCGTCCATGAGATTCGAGAACAGCGCAAGAGGAAGTCGTAGCAATTCTGGAAATCCCAAAAAGTTGCTATTACATAACGTAATATTGACTTTTTTATGACAGATTAAAAGTGCATATAGATAGACATAATCTTCAGTTTTGATGTAAACCCAATTATCAAACAAAACGTCTCATTAAGCCATTTTTTTAAAATCAAGCCCAATATCACCTCGATTCTCTTCAGCTATAAACACCTGAATTCGGCCATTGGATTATCTTCGCTACATTACGTGCCTGGGTTTTGTATTGACATACAAGGGCAGATTTTCTAAACTTTTGTCCCAAAGGGATTTCTGTACATTTCTTCATATTTCTTAAAAATGTTTTGATATATATGTGTTAACCCAAAACGTGGAGGGACCATGGCACGATTTAAACGGATTAGCGTATGGATGTTATGTGTGTTTTCGGGGGTAATTTTATTCATATCAGCAAACCTTCAGGCGGAACCCAATGATATCGTCACAGTAGCCATAAATTCTGAGCCGACTACAATAAACCAGGTTCAATGGAAGACGGACATAGATGGTGTCGTGACCTTTCCCATGCATCAGATTCTGGGAGGCCGTAATTATAAAGGCCGTCCTCAGTTTAACCTGGCTAAATCCGTGCATCCAACAGCTGGGGCGACAAGGATTAAGGTCAAAATGAGAAAGGGGGGTGTTTTTCACACCGGTGATCCAGTAACTGCCCATGATGTCAAATTCTCATATGAACAAGTACTGGCTCCTGAAAATGCCAACGTCACCTCCGCGACTTTTGGTGTCATCGATGAGATCGAGATTATTGATGATTATACGATGGTCTTCAATCTATACGACCCCATGGGGCAATGGGAAGAGTCTTTGTTCTGGCCGTGTATTCATTCAAAAAAGTACTATGAAAAAGTGGGAAGAAAAAAATTCCTGAAACACCCCATCGGCAGCGGTCCATTTAAGTTTGTCGAAAGAAAAATCGGCGAATCCATTACTTATGAACGGTTTGATGGCTACGTTGATGTTTCACCTGAAAATACTAAAAAATATGCGGACGATTTGGGAGTTAATCCAAAAGTCAATTTTAAGACATTAAAATTCCTGATTGTCCCGGATGCTATAACTCGTATCGCAATGTTTGAAACCGGAGAACTTGATTTAATCTATGATATTGAACCTCATCAACTAAAAGGCCTGCAAAAAAACAGTACAATTAAAATTAAAAAGTCAGTACACGCTCCCAGTCTTTTCGGCATGGCTTTCCGTGTTGATAATTTTCCGTTTTTGAAGGACAAAAATTTGAAGTGGGCCATCGCAACTGCTATTAATCGTCAGGAAATCATAGACAAAGCTTTTCTGGGTGAAGGATATCCTTTGTATATGTTCGCAAACAAGGTGGAAGAGGGTTATGACCCTAAATATAAAACAAGATTCAAGTTCAATCTGGAAAAATCCAGGGCGTATCTGAAAAAATCAAGTTACAAGCCGGGTACTCCATTAATGATGACCTATCCGGCGGGACTACCACAGATCAATACAGTTGCCCCCATGATCCAGGATTATTTGAAACAGGCTGGAATCACTATTGAGCTGGTCCAGCTTGAAGCGGGAACCTTTATTACGTATTCCTTTAAGAATGATAAACGATTAGGGCCATTATCAATCTATTCCTGGGCGGGAGAGCCCAATCCAAATTTTCGCCTGCAGGCATCTATCAGCAGCAACAGTTCTTACTGTGTCTACCGAACTCGACCTAATAAGGAGGAAATAGATGCGCTGGTCGAAGCCCAGGCTTATGAACCTGACAAAGTAAAACGAAGAAAAATACTGGCTAAAATCCATAAAGAACTGGCAGAAGATTCGTCAGGTACAATTCTATACGGTTTACACCAGATTTACGCCATGTCAAATAGAATTGAATGGGTTTGGTCGAAGAAGGCGCAAGCGCCATTCTCCTTGTCTGGAATTAGGATGGTGAAGTAGTCAATAAAATGATTTACCCAACTAATCACAAAAAAAACTCGTGGGAACAATAAGATCTGCTGCGGTATTTTCCTTATGATCGAAAGCTGCTTTCTGATCTCGGTCAATGTGGATAGGAGCCTCTTAAGACATTCTATACGGCTGCCAGCCGGTATAAAATCGTAGTGCCCGGTTGCGGGTGCGGTTATCGTTGTCCAGACGTTCGGGAATTTTCTTGGATTTTATCCCCGCCCGCCTATTCTGGTTTCAGAAGGTTGTTTCCACTAAAACGGCATGTTTTCCGTTTCCCCGGCCGTCGACAATAAAGCCTTGGAGCAGATATTTCGGCACAAGATATTAAAGATGCTCCTGTCAAAAAACAAGATTTCTCAAGAAATGATCACACTATTGGATAAATGGCGGCATACTGGATTTACGTATTCTCCGGTCCGCGTATTTTTCCCCGTAATGAAAAATCCATGGAGAATCTGGCCCGTTATATTATTCGCACATCTATTTCAGCCAAATCTAAAATAGCATATAACTTGCCTTAATGCGCACCCAAAACTTATGAGGATTTATAGCATATAGCGTAAGATAATAGCAACTTTTTGAGGATTTCAAAACAATATGAAGATAGACATAATCTGCGGTTTTGATGTAAAGCTAATTATCAAACAAAACGTCTAATTTAATCCACTTTTTTAAAATCAAGTCTATCTTCATCAAGCGTATCTTCAGATACAAACACCTGAATTCGGCCCATGAATTATTCTTACAACATGATGTAATTGCAGCTGCCTTGACATACAAGGGCTTAATTTCTATAATTCGAATCAAAAAGCAGGTTCTTATCAATAATGAATGAGAAGATACATTATTGCTACCTATCAATATACTGTTTCAGTCCAAATTAGACAAATTTTATCAAGAAAGGAGTATTCTAAATGGATATTGTAGGAAAGAATTATAAATTATTTAATGGATTCTGTCTGGCTTTTCTTTTAATGATTGCCCAAATAGGTTGCCAATCATTTGATTATGCTATGAACGAATTTTTGAATCCCAACAGAGGGGAGAATGCTGATACCAGTGCGGGGTTAGAAACAGATGGAGATCCGGGCCCTAATATCGATGCTGACACGAGCACCGGTGTGGATAATAATACCTTTAAGCTCGCCTATGCACTTAACTGGCAGCGTATTACGATTGGCACTTTTGTTGACAATAAGCTGGTCGATGAGCAGTTCATATCATCCAGTCAAAATCCCAATAGATACGCATCCGGAGATTTAAAACCGAGCTGGTCAAAATCAGGTAATTACATCACGTTTATGAGGACTATCAGCGGTTCTGCGACCGGACAAGGGGCAGACATTAGAACAGCTGTTATAAACCTCAACAGTTTAGAGATCAAAGAACTGACGGCTGGCAACTTTGAAGAATATCACCCCACTTGGTATCGTGACGGC
>JAFDFT010000386.1 GCA_019309685.1 Deltaproteobacteria bacterium | reverse complement strand
CATTTTTGACACGTGCAAAGAACCGATCGTTATTACCGATTGTCCCTGCCGTAAACGAACAGAAATTCTGGGCATACGGGAGTGCGGCGAAAAATATCCCATCGAAAATTCATGCTTCCAGGTACGTATTTTTGGAGAATCTTTTCTAAATGCGGGAGAAGGGAGACGATTAACTCGGGAAGAAGCTCATGAACATGTAGACGCGTTCGCAAAAAAGGGGCTTATCTTTACTACGGAAAATACCCGGGGCACGAACCGCTTCGTAATATGCTGCTGCTGCGGCTGCTGCTGTTCACTTCTAAGGGGTATGACACGGTTTGCGGAAAAGAATGAAAACTGCTCGGCCAAATCAAACTTCGTCGCAGAGGTTGATCCAGAGCTGTGCAGTGGGTGTGGTGTATGTGAAAAACGCTGTGTTTTTGAAGCCATCACCTTGACGGATGAAAAATCACATGTCAATCTGGAATTATGCTACGGATGCGGGGTTTGCGGGGTAACGTGTCCCACCGGGGCGATTAAGCTGCATCGAAAAGAACGATCACATATATATGCAAACGGAGTTGAGTTATCGAGTAAGATGTATAAGGAGAATCGTGGATTATAAATAGGTGCCCCCTGTAAGAGTCATCTTCGAGACACGTTTTCGTTGATTTTAAATTAAGGAAGGAGGAAAGCTGTTTAAGAATATAAAGTGGCACCACCCAGTTCATCCTTATTGGCAATATGGTTCATGGGTGCACCGTTGATTCCTTTTTTAGAAAAGAGCTCTATGGCCGCTTTCAGAATTTCTTCCTGTTTTGCCTGCTTTTCTCTTTGTCTTCTTTCTTTTAGCCGCCTGGCAGCATTTAACTCGCCGCTGTTAGAATTCTTCACCAATCTGCAGCAGCACTTTTCTGGCTTTTCCAGTATGTATCCGCTCCCGATAGATATCTGGCAGCTGATCAAGGGTGATTAGATCCGATATTAATGGTTTTGCATCGAGTTTTCCTTCGGACATCCACTTCAAGCACTCATTGTTTTCTTCATGGGTATTTCCATAGGAGGCGGTGAGGTGCAACTCCTTAAACATCATTGTCGCAGGATTAATCTCAATATTTTCAAACATGACACTTAACTGGCAGATTGTTCCACCCTGGGCGGCAACATCCATGGCTGTTGAAATCAGTCCCTGGAGTCCGACGCACTCAAAAACCGTCTCAAATCCAGTTCCATTGTTGATTTCAAAAGCTCTTTGGTTCAGGTTTTCAGTAAGCGGATTAATTGCTATGTCCGCTCCAAATTCCAAAGCATGTACCCGTTTCTCCAAGACGGGTTCGGAAACAACAATAGGATGAAAATCATAGAGCTTTAACAAACTAACCAGGGACAAACCAACAGTTCCACCGCCGATGACGAGAACAGAGCCGCTTTTTTTTCCCGATGATTTAATGGCATGGAGAGAAACAGCGCAAACCTCTGCCAGGGCAGCGTTTTGCGAATCGACATTATCGGGAATCGGGATCAGCATCTGGGGAAATACCTTGATGTATTCAGCAAAACCGCCGGACAGATCGCCGATACCGATTGAACGCCTGTTATTTGAACAGAGCTGGGGTTTACCCATACTGCAGCCGTGACATTCTCCACAGAATGTGGGCCTGATAATGACTCTCATTCCATTTGAGACATTTGTAACGTCCGGCCCCATGTCTGTAACAGTACCACTGACTTCGTGCCCCAGGATGATCCCGTCCGGGGTTCCCTCAGTTTCGATGAATGTATGGTCCGATCCGCAAAATCCTGTATCTGCAATCTTTACCAAAACCTGATTCCTGTCCAGCTCAGGGATTGGAATATCTTCAATGACCAGTCCTGTTGACTTACGGAAAAC
Organism: Deltaproteobacteria bacterium; assembly: GCA_019309685.1. Classification (GTDB taxonomy): domain Bacteria; phylum Desulfobacterota; class Desulfobacteria; order Desulfobacterales; family JAABPS01; genus JAABPS01. The sequence continues at coordinate 1,611 of JAFDFT010000386.1, read as the reverse complement.
AGCTGTTTGCATTTAGTGGCTCCATATTCCGGTTCGAAGAAAAAAGTTCTTATCAATTCAATTAAAAAGACTAAGAAAATTGTTTTATGTATTTACCAGATTATATTTTACTTTCATTTCTTCCAGCTCAGCTAGAAGACCTTTTGCCAGTTTCGTACCTCTTTCCGTCCCAAAAAGATTATTCAATTCTCTGGGATCTTCCTGAAGATCATAAACCTCTGGTGTATTGCATAATTCCCAGTCAATATACTTATATCTGTTGGTACGAAGCGCCTTATGCGGCGGAACCCTGCCGCCAAAGGGAAAGTCCCTGAAAAGTTCATACACCCATGATTTTCTTCCGGAAGCGTTTGCTGAGTTTAAAATGGGTAAAAAGCTTTCTCCCTGCATCGCACCGGGAATAGGGATTCCGGCCATGTTCAGAAGGGTAGGGGCCAAATCAATATTTAAAATCATCTGATCTGCACGTCTTCCAGTATCTGTCATATATCCTTTTGGGGGCCGCACGATGTATGGAATACGGATGGATTCTTCATATGGATGATGTTTCGCGTAAAGCCGGTGTTCTCCCCAGATATAACCATTATCTCCAGCGTAAACAATGATTGTGTCATCAAGAATCCCTTTTTGCTCCAGGGTATCAATGAGGCGGCCGACCTGCTCATCAACGGACGTAAGGCATTCGCAGTAACGGCGGTAAACGTTGTGCATGTTTCCCATGGTACCTTCCAGCCAGTTGAGGTTGGTCCAGGTATTGTATTTATCTGATTCAGGGGCAAGGTGCGACAGATCTGCGTTTTTATATATTCCCTTTAAATGTTCAGGCGGTTTCCAGTCATGGTGAACCGCTTTGTGGGACAGGTAAAGACAAAAAGGATTTTCTCTTTCCTGTTTTACAAAATCAATGGCATAATCAGTGAGTTCTTCAGTAATGTAGGGTTTTCTGTTAGGTGTCAGTTCATGGTTCACATAAATAGGACAATTAAAATAATCTCCCTGCCCGTCTTTTTTGGTAAAAGAAACAAATAAATCAACTCCCGGAAGATTCGGTAGAGATCCTCCGGGCATGTGCCATTTCCCTACAAACCCTGTATCATAGCCTCCATTTTTTAGATGCTCCATAAACGTTTTGTTTTTGTTTTCATCCCAGCGGCTGAAATTATTTTTAACGCCATGTACCGACGCGTATTGACCGGTTAGAAAACTCGCTCTGCTTGGACTGCAAAGAGATGTAGTGACAAATGCGTTTTCAAATAACATCCCTTCGTTAGCAAGCCTGTCCATGTTCGGTGTCTGAAGGAAAGGATGGCCCATCACACCAAGACAGTCCCATCGGTGATCATCCGTAAGGATAAAAACGATATTGGGTTTTTTGCGACCCTTGCCCGCTAATAGTGAGGATGGGAAACCAAGACTGGTTATTCCGGCCAGCGCGGCAGTAGAGCCGAGAAGTCTAAGGGAATCCCGTCTGGTACAAGCAGTGTTAAACAATTGATTGACCGTGGAATCGATTTTATCATTTTTCATTTTTGCTCCGAAAAAGTCATTGTATGCTCACAGCAAAAAGTGAGAAGCCTAATGATGCACACCCATGTAAACCCATTCCTGGCC
>JAFDFT010000385.1 GCA_019309685.1 Deltaproteobacteria bacterium | reverse complement strand
GGTGTATCCGCCGAAAGTTCACTCTTTTTTAATTTAAAGGTATATGGCTGATTCGATTCATTAGTACTCTTTCAATTGTTTGTGAGAGAGAAGCCATAAGTGATAGTGACGAGTAAATTAATTAGTAAATAGTAAATAGTGAATAGTAATGAGTGAAAAGTCTACCGTTTTTTTAGTTTCAACTATTTACTATTTACATGTTACTCGTAACTTTTATTTAAGTTTCAGGTATTAGGCATTTTATTTTAGCGTCATTGTGCCTACCTAAAACGTAAAACCTGACACTTAAAACGTTCGTAAAAAGTCAGGTTCTATACTTTTTACGAAACCATTAAAGTGTTCTGAAAATGGAACATTTTTTGTCAATAATTCCGACAATTATTGTCAAATCAAATGAAAATCATAAACTATAGGGAGCTAAGTGCCTGAAATTACAAGTTCAGATTTTAAGGGTTTTGGCCCGATTTTTGCTTATATAATAGTGGGCTAGAGGCAAGGGGCTTGAGACGGGAAGGAAAATTCCTTGCCAGTCATTGCGAGGCTGACGGAGGAAGCCGAAGCAATCCTGTTATATTTGATTTCAAATAGAAACTACAGCTTTGAGAGTATAGAAATGCAAAAAAAGAATGGATTTACGACATTGGAATTAATGGTGACCATTGGGATCATTGCCATTCTCACAGCCATTGCGGTTCCATCATATATCAAGTGGCTTCCAGGTTACAGACTGAGAAGTGCAGCATTTGACGTGTATTCAGCCATGCAGTTGGCACGGTTACAGGCGGTTAAAGAGAATGGTCGAGTAGGGGTTTCCTTTACCAATGGAAAAGGTAAGAACGGAAAGTTTCGAGTTTTTTTTGATAGAAACAATAGCGGTATTTATGAATCCAACAAAGATAACATTATTAAATACGGGGAAATGCCGGGATCTGTACGCATTTCAGCTCCAATGGCGCAGTCAATGTTTAACGGTAGAGGGCTTGTCACGGCGGGTGCTGGCATCGTTAGGTTAACAAACTCCATGGGTGGCGCGAAAGATATTCAGCTGATTGTTACAGGAAATGTGAGAATGCTATAGCGCCAAATAATTTTTTTATTAGCCTGCTCAAATGAGCAGGGGAGCAAATTGAATATTACATAACCCATATAAATTACAGGTAGAAGTGATATGGTGCGATACACGAAGGAAAATAGAGGGTTCACCTTAATCGAGATCATGATTACCATGGCAGTTGTAAGCGTTATCATGGTGGCGGTGATTTCTGCTTTTGATATTCAGCAGAAGTCACAGGTCAAGCAGCAGCTCATTGCCGAGGTTCAGCAAAACGGACGAGCTGCCACGTATATGCTCGCACGGGATATCCGAATGACCAGTTACGGCCTCGGTGACGGTGAGGTGACTTACTATGATTCAAGTGACTCCAATTATAAAAGTTACAGGTCAATAGAGATCGTTGACTCCAATCCAGACCGGATAGAAATACTGTATGCCACAACTGTAGATTTAATTGATACGGGTTCGGGAGAGGTAAATGCATTAACTACAGCGTTAATAACCAATTCAGGAGAAACGTTAACAGTAGATAATGCAACAGGTTTTGAAGACAATGATATAGTGATTATCACAAATGGAAATTACTCATCACTTCTGGAAGTCACAAACGTTGTTCCTCCAACACTGGGATACGTTCCAGGTACAGGCGTCAATCCACTGGCGGGTACACAGATTACCACAAAGGGGTCATATGATGTGGGAAGCAGGGTATACAAGCTTAGATACATGACGTATAGAGTGAGTTATGCTGACCCCTCGCATCCTGTTATGCAGGTAGACCGTGATGGCCCTATTGGTGGGCTTCCTTTTGAAACAATCGCTGAAGACATTGAGGATTTACAGGCTGTATATGTTTTTGAAGACGGTGGTACAGCGAGCGCCTATAATGATACGGATGCGGATACCACCAATGACTATGCGGATATTCGGGCGGTGAGGATCACGGTTGATGCACGGACGCGGGTAAAGAGAGATAGCTTCAAGGGAGACGGGTACGGAAGAAGGAGTTTGAGACTTGAACTTAAGATAAGGAATTTTGGGCTTTAAAAAACAGGAATGGGGGGAGTGACGTGAGACAAGTAGCTATAGGAAAATATTTCTCCAACGTCATTGCGAGGAACGAAGAGACGAAGCAATCTAGTTGGCATGCTGATAAAAAAATAAAGCAAGAGTCATCAAGGAAAGAAACATGAAAAGAAAAAAAACATTTTCCGGAGCAAATGAAAAGGGCTTTACACTCATCGAAGCGCTGATTGCTTTGGCGATTTTTTCTATTGGCATTCTTGGCGTTGCGACCATGCAGATAACAGCCATTAACAGCAATACCATCGCCAGGCTTCAGACGGAAGCTGCGGCTTTGGCCACAAACAGGATGGAAAGACTGCACAGGCTTGATTATACGGATGCTAATCTCAGCAACGGGCCGCATGGGCCGGAGACTGAAGGGGCTTACCGTGTGGCGTGGAGTGTTGTAAATAATCAGCCGGTAAATGCAACAAAGATGGTACAGGTTGTAGTAACCCCCAGAAACAGCAAAGGAAGGCCGGTTGTTATGAATTTTATTAAAGCCGAACAATAAAACCGGAATATGGAGAATGAAAATAAAATGCGAAAGGAAAATTCCATGCAAGATGTTTCCAGTATATTAAAAAATGAGGAAGGATCTCTGATTGTTATTGTGCTGATGATCCTGGTGATGGTGACGATCTTGGGATTAACCGCAACGACTGTCAGCAGGACGGAGCTCCAGATATCAACCAATGAGTTGATCTCCCAGCGGATGTTTTTCACGGCAGATTCGGGTATCGAACATATTCGCAAACAGCTTCAGATCCCATTGGCCGCGGCCAATGCCGGGACAACAGGCGGGGTCAACCTGACATTTGCCTTGTTAGGGTTTACCGGAAGTGATCCCGCTACTGCAACCAATTATGACGGCGGCGCTCAATGGATCGATAACGCAGATTTTGACGGAGATGGCATGAAATATTCAGTCAAAGTTTGGAACAACAGCTCTGATCCGGGCGGTAATACCAGTGATACGGATTCTTTTGTGTACGCGCGATCTGTTTCCACCGGGCCCCGGGGCGGTACGACCGCAATAGAAGTCTATCTGCTCGGGCGAATCAAACCGGGAACAGCGCGTTCCATCACAGGATATTCCGGTCAGGAAGGCGCGGGCTCGGGTAAGAGTCATGTGTCCAGTGATGCCAATGCCATGAGCGCCAGCGCGCTCAATACTACCCAGGCAAGCGGTTTGCTGCATTAATGATCAACAAACAACGTCTGTTTTATAGGGGGCAGACCTAGTATTTATAACACTTAGGAGTGATTATGGCCTTTACAAGGAAAAATTCAGGTAATCGTCTTTATTTATCAAAGATATTTTTTAGTCTGATTTTACTGCTGCTTCTCATACCTTCATCT
>JAFDFT010000384.1 GCA_019309685.1 Deltaproteobacteria bacterium | reverse complement strand
CTGATAGGATTCCAAGTTGGGGACCTCCTCCCAAAATCTGATTAACATTATAAATTATAGAGAATATTCTTTTTTAACTTTCTTTTAGAAATTGCATATATCTTGCCTTAATGCGCTCCTGATATTTATCAGCATTTATAGCATATTTCTTCAGGTAATCGAAACTTTTTAAAGACTGGTTTTATTAAAAGATGAATAGACATTATATGCAATTTTGATGTAAACCTAATTTGTCTCATTAAGCCCTTTTCTTAAAATCAAGCCCATCATCACCACGTTTCTCATAAGGTACAAACCCCCGAATATGGCTCCTGAAACACCCGAACCATATCCTGTACCTTCATTTGCCTTGACATACAATGCCCGAACTTTTTATACTCCGGTTCAAAAAGCGAGTCCTTATCAATGATTCGAGAGTATATGCATTCCTATTTAATGGAGCAGGGATTACTCTGAATATGATGCAGTTGTTAGCACTCAATATCGAGTTTATCGATAATCATATTGATCAATTCTTGGACCAATATATTGAATTAATTACGTAGTGTTTTTGAATCATTGTGGATCAATAGCTGATGCGCATAAATCTGCGATGGATTGATTAGTGGGATCTCACTTATAACACCTGTTTAAGCATTTGTTTGAACTCAAAAAAAAGAGGGGAAATATGTTTGACTATCTATTAACCGAGGAGCAGAAGGGGATTCAGAAAGAGGCTCGGGCGTTTGCAAAATGGATTCCCAAAGAGATGATTTTGGATATGGACGCCGAGAAGATTCAATTTCCTCATGAATATTTACGTGAGGCAGGGAAAAGGGGGTTGCTCGGTGTTCGATTTCCTAAAAAGTACGGCGGGCGAGAGCTTAGTTGGATCGATGAAGGCCTGATTAACCAGGAAATCTCTGGGGTCAGTCATTCTCTGAGTTGTTTGTGGGGCGTTGGTGCCGGCCTGGTGGCTGACGCGGTCGTGAATTTCGGCAGCGAAGAAATGAAGCAGGAGATAGTGGTGCCGATCGCAAAAGGGGAGCAGTATGCAGCTGAGTGTTTGACCGAACCCAGGGGAGGGTCAGATTTTTTCGGTGCGACGACAAGAGCCAGGAAAGATGGAGACGACTGGATTTTGAATGGGCAAAAACGGTTTATTGTTGGAGCGGAAGGCGCAGACTGGTTTATGGTTTATGCGGTAACAGACCCGGATGCACCGCCCCATTCGAGGCTATCGGCGTTTATGGTGCCGAGAACAGCAGGCGTCGAGACCAAATATATCTATGGCTTGATGGGAACCAGAGGCGGTGGTGCCGGCAGGGTTTTTTTCAACGATGTTCGTGTGCCGGAACGGTATGTTCTCAACGGCATCAACAGGGGCTTTGAGGTGTTCATCCATATGATGGTGCCTGAGAGAATTGGGACTGCCAATTCGGCCATTGGCGCTGTTCGGCCGGCCATTGAAATCGCAACGAAATACACTTCCAAAAGAAAGGCTTTTGGTAGGCCGATCAAGGATTTTCAGGCCGTTGGTTTTAAGGTGGCTGATTGTGTGACGCTGCACGATGCAGCAAATTCGTTGATTTATAATACGACTCTTGCGATTGAATCGGAAACCGTTCATCCAAACCGAGTGCGGAGAATGGTCTCTGAAGCCAAAAAATTTGCGACAGAAAGCAGTTGGGATATTATCAACCATTGTATGCAGGTATTAGGCGGAATCGGATACACAAATGTATATCCGATAGAGAGGATCATGAGAGACATCCGCCTAGCAATGATTTGGACTGGAACCAACGAGATTATGCAGCTGATCATTCAGAATGAGTGGTACAAAGAATACGAAAAGGTGATCTCAAAATCGGATAGACGTGACATTGAAATGGATGCAGAAAATGCCGACCAGGACGATGAAAAGGTCTACGAATGATAATACAAATCAGAGAGATATTTTATGAGTATGGAACTATGGCAAAAAGCCGCAACCACCATCGTCAATGCGGGGCAGTTTCCAATTCCGGTTAATGATACAACGCTGGAGCTTGTATAAACGATGTACGTACCGGGTGCATCATCGGGCCTAAGACTGAAGGCGCACGCGATGATTAGGTTTGAAGGGTATGTCATTGTTCTGTCGCGAACTCGCGGTGGACCTACCTGGGCAAGTATCTCGAGCAGGCTCGCCAAAGCAGCGTCTAATGTTAGAATTCTGGTTCAAAATATCACAGTATCCCTGACCATAGAAATTTGATTGACTGGTCCAGAGGAGCAATTCACAAGGCTTAACAGGAGCAAATAATGCCTGAACCCGCAGGAATAACCGTCACCTATGAAAACTCAATCGTCAGACTGGTCTTAAACCGACCAAAACAACTTAATGCACTGAACGATGACATTCGTAAAGTAATTTCATCAACGCTCAATGAACTCATGGAGCGACCGGATATTCGATTGCTCGTTTTAAGTGGTCAGGGAAAATCCTTTTGCTCCGGCGCAGACCTGAAGACAACGTCTTATCCCAAAGTCGAGGGAGATTGGTCAACCCGAAGAAATCGAACCGCCACCTGGCAACGGGTTCTTGAACAAATGGAACGAATTCCTCAGGTCAGCATTGCTTCGATGCACGGGCATGTGATTGGTGGTGGCGCCCTCCTTGCGACAGCTTGCGACTTCAGAATTATCTCCGACGATGTTGTCTTCCGAATTCCGGAGCTGGCACTCGGTATCCCGAATGTGTGGAATGGCACGCCACTGCTCGCACGCGAAGTCGGGTTACCAACCACCCGTGACTGGGTAATGACGGCACGTAAAGTTTTCGCACAGGAATTGAAACAAAGTGGCTGGGCACAACGTCTAGCGCCTCAGGGTAAATTGGCGGAGGAGACTGACTCTCTTATCAACCAGCTGTTGGATATTCCGGCAGCATCCCTCGCCATGACCAGGTCTATGACATCAGCTCTCGGGCGATCTACCTCTGGCATGTCCTTGGGCTGGGCAGATGCTGACTTACAGCAATGGGCATTTACAGAGGATGAATATAAGAAAACGATTCGCAGCTACACCAGAGGAATAGGAGATAAGGTAGAAAAATAGAAAGGTCTTCATTGCCGAATTCTAGTCCTGCATATTCGAGAAAATGATAGGAAAGTGCTTTTTCGCAATCAAACAAAATTCATCCCATTTTTAGATGTTGGTATATAACAGGCGTAATTTACATCGAAATCAAGGTCGTTTGAAATGAAATTCGTGGGATTCTTTAGCTAGATTCCGTTTTTATAGCTTTTTTCCCCATTCCAAACACAATTGTCCGGTCTTCGCAACCACACTTATAACGCGGAAAATACTACCCCATAATATCCGGCTGATAGCACATTTCTTAAAGCAATCGTAACTTTTTTATATTGGGGCTGAAAAGAATATAAATAGACATAATCGAAACTTTGCAGGGAGTAATGAATGCAACAACCACAACATGTTGATCAGTTTGAACTCGCCTATCA
>JAFDFT010000383.1 GCA_019309685.1 Deltaproteobacteria bacterium | reverse complement strand
TTCCGTTCCGCCAAATTCGGTGAGTCCTTCTTTCGGCAATCTTCCATAACCGACTTCCATAGACATGGCCACCGGCATACCGAATCCTATGCAGACATAATCCCGGACACCTTCATACACAAGCCGGCAGGGGCAGTGGCCCACCACCATCATTGAATCCTCTCTTTTGGTGGCTTCGTCTGCCAGCCGAAGGATTTTCATCATTTCCGCCTTTGTCAGTATCTGAGACCCGAATCCCATATCCGCCCGTTCCTGAAGAAATTTTTTGCTGCGAATAAATTCAGGATCGGAATACCGCCATTCTGTTTCTGAAAAAGTTGCCTTGATCTCATTTTTGATACGTTCCTGTTCTGCCTCATCCGGAAAGACCTTCTCAAAAATGTAATTTTCAGCTTTTTCATACCATTTATGATCTCTGTCACCATGATCATGACACCATTGACACATATTTTATCTCCTTTCTCGGGGCTATAAAATTTTAATCCTGTTTTTTCTAAATTTTTGGGACTTCATCTTCTTGATTCCGTTTTTTATTTTTTCTTCAGAATCCATTTTGAGCCTTTTATCCAATTGAGCTTTTGTACAGGAAAATAGAGATACCATTTTTTTCACATCATAACTACCGCAAACAGGACACTCAGCCTCATCTTCATTAAGCAAAAGGCACTCAAATTCTTTGCCGCATGGGTTACAGTAAAAATCATATATTGGCATCACATCTTCTCGCTTTAGTATCCGTATAACGGCTTTTAGGAAGTCTAGAGAAAACCTTGAGCCGTCCAGGTGCTATTTTGATAACCGCTTAATATTTAACAATATTTTAATTGAATTAGGCGACGGCGCAAAAATAATATCCTGAAATCCGGACATTGTTTTAAATGACTTTTGAATTTAGCAGGGGATTACAGATATTCTACGATTTTTGGCGTGTGCAGAATTCTGGACAATGGGTCAAATGCCGTACAATCTTCTCTTATCGATAAAAACTTATTTTTATTGAAACTAGGTATAAAAAAACCGGCCTAGTGTGTCAATAAAAAATGCAATGCAACATAAAGAACAGCGGGAGCGGGCTAGTAAGATGATGGATGCGGTTTTGCTTGTTTGTAAAAGGCGATGGATGAGATATTAGGATTTGTTCAGGCATTCCTCCTTTTATCAAAACACATAAAATTAAATGACCGTATCAGGAGGAAGACATCCTGAAATCTAAGCTTGAGTAACTAATTAAGCATTATTCATCTTCATGAATTTTTAAATCCGGATACAACTCTTTGGAACATTCAGGGCAAATACCATGGCTAAATTCCGCTTCGGAATGGTCGCGTATATATGCTTCAATTTGATTCCAATAGCCCTTATCATCACGTATTTTTTTACAGTTGGCACATATCGGAATAATCCCCTTTAGGATTTTAATCTCGGAGAGTGCTTTTTCGAGTTCCTCGTTCAGACGACGCAATTTCATTAAATCCTCGTGACGCGAAAGAGCAATAATAATTGCCCGGTCAATTTCTGCTGGTTTTGGCGGTTTTATCAAGTAGGCAGAAACCCCGACCTCTCTTGCCTTCTCAACAAGTTCTTGGGATTCATGAGCAGTAAGGATGATTACGGGCTTTGGACAACGAGCCTGAATTTGACGAGCAGCTTCCAAACCATCGAGTTTAGGCATCTCAATGTCCATTAAAATCACATCGGGATTGCCAGTGCAGGCCATTTCCACTGCTTTCTTTCCATCAGAAACCTCACCTTCCAATTCATAACCCAATCCTTTCAGGCCATGTTTAATGGCTTCACTAACAAGATAGTCATCTTCGGCGATAAGAATCCGAGGTTTTTGAGTGTTTTTCATTTTCTTATATCTCCTCCATATTTTCCCCATGTTCACTGCTGAATATAATGGTTGTTACGGCTCCATTGTCGTTTTCAAGCAAAACATCACCTTGCAAATTCTTTTTAACAATACCTTGAATGATATTAAAACCCACACTCATGTGACTGAAATCTCCTTGTATCATTTCTCCGGGATATCCTGAACCATCATCACGATAAACAATATGAATGTTATTGTTATCAGTCAAGATATCAACACAGATACTAACTCTATCACGTTTAGCTAGAGCATGTTTGAAAGTATTCATCGATAGTTCATTAAGGACCAGTGCCAGATGATGTGCGTTGTTGCTGCCCACGCTAATTGGAGAATCTTTCACTTCCACTGAAATGTTTTTATCAAAAGCAACATTCTGAATGACAGAGGTAATTACTTGCTCACAAAGTTTGCTCAACAGCATCGGTTGCCAGCCTGATTGAGAAAGTAAACTGTGGGCAGTGGAAAGGCCCTCTATGCGTCCAATTAGGGCACTAAAAATGTCTGCATTGGGTTTCTTCCCCCCCGCTTCAGCTCGATCCTGTTCCTTATATAACATTCCTATGATAGCTGAAATATTATTCTTTACCCGATGGTTGACTTCCTGGACCAGCACTTCCTGAGTTTTGGCATATTTTTCCAACTCCTTCTCCGCCAGCTTGTGTTTGGTTATGTCCTGGACCATGCCGATGGATCGGATGATTACACCTGCTTCATTGCGTATATGTACACATTTTTCTAGAACGTGGCGGACCTCGCCAGTGTTTTGGCGCAAACGATGCTCGATCTCGTAGTTGTCGGATCCCTCCCGTATCGAATCGGAATAAGCGGAGTCCACAGCAGTACGGTCCTCCGGGTGAATGGCCCCGAGAAAGGCCTCGTAGGTGGCTTCAAATTCTTGCGGTTCCAGCCCAAAGATGCGATAGACCTCGTCGGACCATGTCAGCCGGTTATCAACCAGCTCAAGACTCCAACTGCCCACATGGGCGATCGCCTGGGATTCAGCCAGAAGAAATTTGCTACGCCGCAGCGCATCCTCCGTTTGCTTGCGCTCGGTGATGTCGCGGGAGATGCCGATGATCCCAGATGGCAAACCTCCTTCATCCCGAATAAAAGATACTGTTACTTCAGTCCAAACCGTGCTGCCGTCTTTTCGAATTTCCTCGATCTCAAAGGCTCGAGAGCGATTCGGTGAAACCCCGGGTTTACCTTCGTTATCGATTTCTTCCATCAACACTTGAGCAGCCTTCTCATATGATTCAGGAGTCAACGTGTTTTCTAAAGGTATCTGCAAAGCCTCCTCCGGAGTGTGTCCACGCAGTTTCTGAATCGAGGGGCTGAAATAGGTGAATCGTTGATCCATGTCCATCGTCCAGATAACATCGGATACATTGTCGGCAAGAAGTCGGTATTGCACCTGGTTTTTTCGCAACCGCTCTAGGGATGTGGTGGTCTGTTGAAGCTTGCTTGACATGTTGTTGAATGAGTGGGCCAAATTGCCAAATTCATCCTTCCGCCTCATATCAATTCTATGCTTAAAATCTCCTTTTCCGATCTTTTCGGTAGCTTTATCAAGTATTGCAATAGGTTTAGCAATTTTTAGAACAAACAGTTGAGAG
>JAFDFT010000045.1 GCA_019309685.1 Deltaproteobacteria bacterium | reverse complement strand
TCAGTGGTTCAAAAGTTTCTTTTTTCCTGCTAAGTGTATTGTAAATTCGAAGTGACATTATATGAATAGTTTAATTAACGGATAAATATTTATAACTTATAATAATCATACTAGAATAACAGATATGCTTACGGATATCACCCGATAAGCACAACGCACGCAGCAGCTATTCCTTTTCCTTTGCCAATAAAACCAAGACTATCAGCGGTTGTAAATTTGATATTAACATCTTTTAAATCCATACCTGTGCATAAAGCAAGGTTTTCTCGCATTTTATTTCTATATGAAAAAAGTTTTGGTGCTTGAGCGATTATAGTTGAATCAATGTTGTATATAGAAAAACCCGAGTCTTTAACCATCTCACAGGATTTTTTAAGCAGGACCAAGCTTTTAATATTTTTAAATGAATGATCTGTGTCAGGAAAGTGCATTCCAATATCACCAAGAGCCGCTGCACCAAGAATTGCATCACAAACAGCGTGAACCAAGACATCTGCATCTGAATGCCCCAGCAGCCCCTTTTTATAAGGAATAAGTACTCCACCTAAAAATAGATTTCTTCTTTTTACGAGCTGATGAACATCATATCCATATCCGATCCGCATTGTATTTCCGGCTGACAGTTAACTTAAATTAATATGTAAATACAACCTGTTAATCACTTTGTCTAATAAATCAACATTCTTCATTCATGCGAAATATACTAAAAATATCACTTTATGACTTTCTATAAAAAATAGCACAATTAGAATAGTTGGTAAATATATCATTTTTATATTTATGGATGATCATTTTCCAAATAAAGCATCTTTCTTTTTAAAATACTTGACCTAATTTATATATTTAAGTAAATTAAATTTCATATATTGTATCTTCTTCAAGATTTAAATTAAACATAGGAGTATAAGCCATGAGCGTTGTATTCTCACCCAATGCAAAATTTATCATTCTGTTTCTCACTCTAGTCATATATATTCTCATCTTAATAGCATTTAACAAAGCACGGTCAAAGTACTCTGGCGGTAAAATCGGAGATGTAATTAATTTAATTCTTATAACTGTTATTTTATTATTTGTTGCAGATTATATACGTTTGCTTGATCAGCTCATAAGTGAAAATATCGTATTTACCATTCAGACATTATTTAGAACTATTGCCCTATCCTTTTTAGCTTATGGAGGCGTTCGGATCGCAGGGAAATAGCCAAATTGTCATCTGTATTTCACTAAGATGTCGGGCAATAAGATTGAAGGAACAATGATATAATCGCAGGGAAATAAATAGTGTTAAATTTCAAGAAGAAATACCGGAGTTTGGTAAATTTATTGTTTGCTTAATACACGTTCAGTTTCTAATAAAATGTCCTTTATGCCGTCGATTATGGTGGTTTTTTTTATCATTTCGGATTGCTCGTTATCAATATGATAGATTACCCTTTCAATCTCCTGCAGAATATTTCGTGTAGGTTGAGTACCTAAAATATCAGGTACTCTTAAGAGTACTTTTTGAATCAGGTTGCTAAAACTGATGATTACCAACTGAGAGCCATCTTTTGCATCAGGATTTTCTTTTATTGCTTCAATAATTTCATGGATATTAGATGCGCTAGGATTTTCCGCTCGGAAATTTTTCAAAATCTTTTTCTGAAGTGAGTTTAGCTGGCGCTTACTGTCATCAATAATTGAAAATGCCTCCATCCCCAGTTCGTTTTCAAGAATTTTATGAATTGGTTTCAAAATATCAATATAGACCGTCACCATTTCAGAAAGCTCACTTTCAGAAATATTTATATCGGCAGGAGGAGCTGCTGATTGAGATTCTGATTTGCCATCCTCGACAGTTTCCAATTCTGGCGTTACGCCAGGCTCTTCATCCTTGATGACTTCTGGTTCAGCCTTTACAACAGCTTTTTTATTTTCAGTTTTTTTTTGGGGTGTCAGTTTATTTTCTAATGGAGGTAGTTCTTCTTTTTTGTAAGCTTCAGCAGCTTCTTCAGTATGTACTAAAATATCGTTTGCATCCACTTGCAGCTCAGTTTTATAAGAATCAACTTCATTTTTATTAGAAATCGGTTTTTTATCGTATCCCTGAATATGTCCTGTTGCCAGCAAAGAGGATAATACTTTGTAGACTTCAAACTCCTCATATCCGCTGTCTGTTACAAGCTGTCTCACTGACCTTTGGCCATTGACAAGCGCAAGAATACGCCATTCATTCGCATTGAGTTTTATTTCACCAGCATCACTGACATCATCAGCCATCTTGAATATGATCTTTTCATTAGGGATTTGTTTTAGCAGTACTGTCATCTCTTCAATTCGTTGAGATGCATCTTCGATCAAATTTAAAATGTTTATTGGAGCGATATCTACACCTTTATGAGGTGTATCACTCTCTTTAAAGTCAAAATCTCCTTTTTCCCAAAGGAGTAGGCTAAAAATAATTTGTTCGATTTGCTCTCCGATAATCTGTTTTAATTCAACACTGGTAAGATATCCTTTCTCTAAAAGTATTTTTCCAAGCGGGCTTTTTCTGGCTTTAGAAATTTCGATGCACATCTCATGCTGTTCAGGAGTGATGATCTCCTGGCTAATCAAGAATGCTCCGAGGCGAAGTTCCTTCTGCGTACTCGTGGCATAGACAACATTTCCTGCTGCCATATAAACAGTTGTTTCGTCTTTACCATTTCTTACTATAAGTTCACCTGACTTTTTATCTGAGTTAAAGAGCTTTAAAAGACTGGAAGCATAATACGAGGCAAATGTACCTTTTAATGACATACGCTATTGATCCCTTTCTAAGGTATGGTTGAAGGATTTGGTTATTTCAAACATAATTTAGACGGACATTTAACTGAAAATGGCAAACCGATTTCAATTATGTTAATATATTTTGATTTAGCATATACTTCAAATACTTACTTGTCAATACCCATAAATAATAGTGGATAATTTAATTAATATTTTATCGATAAAACAAAACCTTACATTATATTTTTACTGACACGCTATTTTTTATTATTATAAATCGTTGTATTATAAGGATAAAAATGGTGTCCTTTTGTCTTGTGATGTGTTAAGTGATATGGTAAATTTTCAGCAACGAATTAATGGAAATAAAATGTGACATTGTGTTTATATGTAATTCAATAAGTGTTTTATCAATATTATATTAAAAGTAAATATATTTGATATAGGTTAGTGAGTGAAGTATTCAAGAATTAAAAATCCCCGTTTTTTCAGGTTCGATTTTGAAATCGGTACCCTTATAAAAAGTCCATGCAAAACATGTAAAAATTTGAAACGATTCCCAGAGTGTTTTGATGAGTGTGCATTGCTCGATAAAATTCAGACCAAATTATCTGAGGGCATATCATGTACAACTGGAAATTAAACGCTCAACAAAACTCTAAGCTGTAAAAATAACTGCAATAGATTTTAATCTATTCCACTCATTCATTAAATGTCGCAATGAATATGCGAGAAAAAGAGAGAACCGTTTTACAGAGATATACAATTACCGAATTGGATAATGGACATCTTTACATTCACTTGAATGGTAGGATTGACATAGAAAGCGCCTCAAACATTCTAAATACTCTTGAAACGAAAATCCTTTCAACTTCACCAAAAATTGTCACCATTAATCTTGATAATGTATCCTATTTTGATGAATATGGGGCACTCGTACTTTCTGAGTTAAGAAAAATAGTTGCAGATCAAAAAGGCACTCTAAATATTTCGGATAAAAAAAACAGGTCAAAGATAAAGGCTTCGGTAGCGAACTTTGATACTCCTGAAAAAACAACTGGTATAAGAAAAAGCCCTGTCAATTTTTTTGTGAGAGTTGGGGATGCATCACTTTCACGGATGGACAATATGAAATATTTTACATCCTTTCTAGGTTCTGTGATTCTTTCCTTCATCGATGTCCTTAAGCATCCGAAATCCATACGGCTGAATGATACCATCACATGCATGGAAAAAACCGGCGTAAATGCGATCCCGATCGTAGCTCTTATCAGCTTCCTGCTTGGACTTGTAATGGCCTTCATGTCATCCTTACAGCTAAAGCAGTTCGGAGCAAACATTTATGTTGCATCACTTGTCTCTATAGCGATGGTGTCAGAGTTGGGTCCAATAATGACTGCCATTGTTGTCGCGGGACGGTCGGGCTCTGCCTTTGCCGCAGAAATTGGAACTATGAAAATATCTGAAGAAGTCGATGCATTGTTTATAATGGGATTTAATCCGACCACCTTTCTTGCGGTCCCCCGAATCATTGCTTCTATGATTGTTGTGCCTATTTTAACTCTATTCTCCGATCTCTTTGCCATTGCCGGTGGTCTTGTTATCGGAATACTCACATTGGACCTAACCTTCAATTCATATATCGCTCAAACACTAAAGACATTAAGTCTTTTTGAAGTGATGTGGGGCTTATCAAAAAGCGTGGTATTTGCTTTGATTATCGCGTGGATCGGTTGTCTGAGAGGTTTTCAAACCAGAGGCGGCGCTGATGCAGTAGGCAATTCCGCTACTTCAGCGGTTGTTACAAGCATTTTTTTGATTATTCTATTTGATTCATTCTTTGCTGTTGCGCGCAGTTATTTATGGTGACCCATGCCAAATGACGCAATTATACAGATAAACAATTTATCGGCAAAATATAGTGATGATGTTATTTTGGATAATATCACTTTTGACGTTTATCAAAATGAAATATTTGTTGTTTTGGGCGGCAGCGGATGCGGGAAAAGTACGCTGCTTAGACACACCATAGGCCTTGAGGTGCCATTTGCCGGAAACGTAACCATAGATGGTGCAGATTTGATCAATTGCAGTGAAACTGAATTTAAGAACACATTAAAAAAAATTGGCGTCCTCTTTCAGGGGAGTGCTCTGTTTGGTTCTATGACTGTTTCTGAAAACGTAGCGTTGCCAATACAAGAATATTCCAATCTGAAAAATGATTTAATTGATAAAATTGTTAATCTAAAATTAGGGCTAGTCGGCCTTGAAGGATATGGAAATCACTTGCCATCAGAGATTAGCGGTGGAATGAAAAAAAGGGCTGGGCTGGCAAGAGCATTGGCACTGAACCCTAAAATTCTTTTTTTGGATGAACCCTCTGCCGGTCTCGACCCTATAACGTCAAAAGAAATTGATGAACTTATATTAGATATTAATAAAAATCTTGGAACAACCATCGTTATTGTTACGCATGAACTTGAAAGCATATTTACTGTTGCGCAAAGGGTCATTATGCTTGATAAAACAAAAAAAGGAATCATCGCTGAAGGCAAACCAGCTGATTTAAAAAAATATTCTACTAACCAGA
Organism: Deltaproteobacteria bacterium; assembly: GCA_019309685.1. GTDB lineage: Bacteria > Desulfobacterota > Desulfobacteria > Desulfobacterales > JAABPS01 > JAABPS01. The sequence goes on along the minus strand of JAFDFT010000045.1, from coordinate 4,589 downwards.
CTGTAAAAGATTTTTTTAACCGAAAATCAAATAAAAAATAATGCACTTAGGAAAAAATTATGGCTTCTATTAAAACCAAATTCAATGTTGGTATTTTCGTAATACTGGGAATCATAATAGCTACTGTCGCAATTATGTGGCTCGGAATATCTCACTATTTTGAAAAAGGAAAACTATATGCGGCGTATTTTGATGAATCGGTACAAGGACTGAACAAAGATTCACCTGTAAAATATAGAGGTGTGGCCATTGGTAGAGTAGATAGTATACGCGTTGCGCCAGATGCTACGCTCATTGAGGTTGTTATGAAGATTGAAACCGATTTAAAACATGGATCGAACCTGGTCGCGCAGCTCAAATCCGTCGGTATAACCGGGATCATGTTCGTAGAATTGGATCACAAAAGGGATGATGAACCGGATTATTCGCCTGAAATAAACTTTCCTTCAAAGTATTTAGTCATTGCCACCAAGCCATCAGACATAAAGCTCTATATGGAGGGATTTTCCAAAATATTGAGAGAAATCAATTCTCTGGATTTAAACACTTCATTAGAAAAATGGGACGATGCCATGGAAGCGGTAAGTAAAGCGGGAAATTCCTTTAATGGTTTGTCACAAAACGCAGATAAAACCATAACAAACCTTCAGCTTCATCTGCTTTCAACTCTTCAAAATTTTGAACGAGCAAGTGCCAATTTAAATAAAGCAATCGAACAGATTTCCGATCAACCATCTCAACTAATTTTCAGCGAACCACCTCCCTCAAAAAAAATTGATGAATGATCATATGATAACAATTAAAAATAGAACCCCGTGAGGAAAATGTAATGCGACGAAATATAATATTACCTGTTCTGGTTGTTCTTGCAGCTTGTTTTATTTCTGGATGTTTTGGCTTTTCAAATCCAAATAAAATGATAAGTTATTATACCCTTGAGTATAACGCCCCAAAGATCGAAGGACTAACAACCCTGCCTTTTGCCATTTTGATTGAACGTTTCCAGGTGACACCCATGTACGATTCCAACAAAATTATTTATAAGAACAGTGAATTTAAAAGAGATTCATATAGCTACCACAGGTGGAGAGCCAACCCTGGCGATATCGTTACCCATTTACTCGCCCGAGATTTTAAAGAAACATCGCTTTTTAAAGCCATATTTACCTTGGACAGCAGATATCCAGCTACGCATATGTTAAAAGGAACAATAGAAGAATTTTATGAAAAAGATGGGGAAGATTATTGGGAAAGTGTACTTTCTTTAAGTGTGGCACTGATTAAAAAAGATGAAATTGATCCTTTAAAGAGCATCATTTTTCAAAAAAAATATAACATGAAAGAAGTTTGTTCTAAAAAAAACCCTCAAGCGTTTGCAGAAGCAATGAGTAAAGCAATGGAAAAATTGTCTAATGTAATTATGAAAGACGTTTATAATAGTCTGCTAAAATAAAAAATAATATTTTATTATGCTAGAAAAAACATTAAAAGATCCGAAACTTCAGGCATTTTCCAAAGATTTTAATATCGGCAGCAATATCTTCGTTGAAGGCGAATCATCTCAAGACCTTTACATTCTTGTATCAGGAAAGCTGGATGTTCTAAAGGGTAATAAAAAGATGACGGATATTTCCAAATCGGGTTCTCTTTTTGGAGAAATGTCATTTCTTCTTGGCGATAAAAGGACTGCGACCATTAAGGCTGCCAGCAAGGTCAAGACCATATGCATACCCAAAGATCAAATATCTCTTTTTCTTATCGAATTTCCTGATGTGTCCAGAGAAATCACAAAACTGTTAGCGGAGCGTTTGGACGAAACCAGTCAGATGCTTTATGGCCTCAAAGAGTTTAGCGATCAACTGCCGGATGCTGTTATTCTAGCAGACAGTAAAAATAAAATCCTGACATGCAATAAATCCGCTGAAGAATTATACGGCAAAAAATCCGATTCGCTGAAGAATAAACCGGTTGAGCATATATATGATGAGCCTGGAAAATATAAAGAATATATCAATGAAGTTCGATCTGAAAACACAGTCAGGGAAAAAATACTTCGTATACAGCATCCTGAAAAAGGGGCACGTTATATATCTACCAGCACAACATTGCTCTATGACGGCCGTAACGAATTTCAGGGTACGCTGTCGATTGGAAGAGATGTAACTGCTGTTGAAAAACTAAAGATTAAATATAAACGATCCCGTTTTTGGTTGATCCCATTCTTGATTTTATTTGCTGGTATGCTCAGCGCCATTTTTTATGGTTATCCTTACTTTACAAAGGGTTATGAGGAAAAAGGTAATAAGAATCTTGAACTGCGTAATATAATAGCTAAAGATTATTTTCTAATGAAATCTCTTCTTCTCGAGCCATTTGCAAATAGAGATATAGATAAAACAAGCAGCATTATGAAAGATTTTTTCAGCGCTCAGATGAATGAAACTATCCCCTACCTTGGCATTATTTTGCTGAATAATGAAAAGAAAGTGTTTAACGCTCATATGACAAACCCAGATATTGATGTTTCTAAAATCATTGGGAGCAGTTATTCAGGAATAGAATTTAATCAGATCAAGGGTTCATCACATTGTTTATTGTCCTTATACCGTGTCAGCAAGGATAGGCCAATGGGGAAAAAATGTATAGAAATCGCATTCGAATTATATTCTAAAAAAGATGCATTAGGATGGATCATATTTCATATGGATATGGACTTTATTAATAAAAAATATAAGACTGGTGAAGCAAATTTGCAGGAGTTTGAATTCAAATATAACGTAAGATAGGAAAGCCGGTGACCGCTAAAATTAATTTTGGTCTTTCATGCATTGAGAAACTTAACAAGCATGCAACGCTCATCAACTGTCCTGAGAATCACTTAAAAAATCTTATCAAGACAGATGGGAGGTTTGAAGGATTTACGCTTCATGGCGTGAACATCTTTTATGATTATTCGCGGCAGCGGGTTGATGTAGAAGCAATGAATCTTTTATTTGAGCTTGCGGAAAAAAAGAAGGTTAAACAGCAATTCAGTGATATGGTGGCTGGGCAGAAAGTAAATGTGACTGAAAACAGGGCCGCGCTTCATACAGCTTTGAGAGATTTTTCAAACGATCCTGTATTTATGGACGGCAATAATGTAATGCCTGATATCCAACACGTACAAAATGACATAAAGGATTTTTCTGCTAAAATTCGATCAGGATCTCTCACAGGGTCAACAAAAAAACCGTTTAAACATATCGTTGTTATCGGCATTGGCGGCTCTAATCTTGGCACAGAGTTTGTCTCTACAGCCTTAAGCATGTTTTCTGATAGAAAGATTGAAATTCTTTATCTTTCAAATGTGGACATTCATCATTTTGGAGAAATTCTATCCAAAATCAACCATGAAACAACCTTATGGATTATTATATCAAAAAGCTATACAACTTCTGAGACAAAAGCAAACGAGACTGTTGTCAGAGAATACCTGAAATCGAATGGCCTGGACCCTTCCAAACATATTGTTACGGTAACGAGCAAAGGCAGTCCTGGAGACGAGACTGCTTTATCCAACCGTAAAACATTTCATATGTTTGATTTTGTGGGCGGACGCTTTAGTGTATCATCTGCTGTAGGAGGCGTTCCTTTAAGTATCTATCTGGGATACGATATGTTTGAACGCATTTTAAAAGGGGCAAATGAAATGGATCAGCACGCACGAAATGAACCGGTAGAAAATAATTTGCCGATGATCGCTGCTCTTATTTCTTTCTGGAATATCAGTATCCTTAAATATACCGCCATGGCTATTATTCCATACGCTTCGCCTTTATCCAGATTGGCTCCTCATATCCAGCAGCTTTTTATGGAGAGTAATGGCAAATCCGTAACCAGGGACGGTAAAACGCTCAACGATCCGGCAGGATATATCATCTTTGGAGAGCCTGGCACAAATGCACAGCATTCATTTTTTCAACTCGCTCATCAAGGCAACCCCTTCCCCATCGATTTTATAGGCGTTGTTAAGCCCTATTATGATAAATTTAAATGTCATTCAAATGGTGTCACCAATCATCAAGAGTTATGGGCCAATCTGATATCACAGCCTGAAGCGCTTGCTACAGGCAAACAAGATAAACATCCGGCAAAATGTTTTGAAGGAAATAGGCCATCATCTACTATCTTGATTGAAGAGCTGTCTCCTGAAAATATCGGACGACTTTTAGCATTTTATGAGGCGAAAACGGTCTTTGAAGCTTTTTTATGGGATATAAATCCATTCGACCAGTTTGGTGTAGAGCTTGGGAAAACAATGGCATCAACATATAGAAAAGAGATTGCTTCAAAAAATAAAGATTCTAACTACGAATTTGGGAAATCGAACGCCATTTCTAATTTTTATTTAAAAACGCTATTTTCGGGAAAACTTGAAGAATAGTACCTCAATTGAGCGAAAGTTGAGGGTGTTCCAGCTTCCCCGGCGACGAGATCTACGCTTCGCTCCGACAAAGCATCAAGGGTGAAGCCGTAATAATATACTGTGAGTCATTGATAACGCAGAAGATGGAGTATCATCGGCTATCCCGGAGGGTAAATAAAATGAA
>JAFDFT010000382.1 GCA_019309685.1 Deltaproteobacteria bacterium | reverse complement strand
ATGCAATCCTAATTTATGCTTATTTAATACCTGAATTTTGCACGAATTGGAGGTTTTCATATGCCCCGCAAGCGGGATTTCGCTTGCGCTCAACAAGGCGACGCATCTAAGGGTGACGCCATAGTGAACTATTGCGAACCCTTAGTAACGCCGCATATGGAAGTCTCCGGTTCGCCCATCGGGTGAAAATTGATGAGAAAATAAACCACTATTCCTTTTACCATATGGGTATAATACTTTAATTTTAGAATATTGCTTGAACTGTTATTATAACTCATCGAAAAAGATTCTCATCAATTTTCATGCAAGATTCAGGTAATAAAATGACTGCTCCTGCGTCTTTCAATTACACTTACTGAATCTATAGGCCGCCAAAAGCATCTTCACCTATTGCAATTGCAGCAGGACTGCATTTCTCTATTGAGTCCATTTGGCCAAAAATAGTCGGAACAACAGTGTTCATATAAAACTCCGCGGTCTTAACCTGGCCTTCATAGAATGCCTGGTCTTTCTTGCTCGCTCCCCCCCCTACCTTTGGCGCAGCGACTACTGCACGCCAGAGCAGCATCCATGCGATGATGATATCGCCCATAACATTTAGAAATGGAAGTGAATGCGCAAAGGCCACCTTAAAGGTGTCTGGAGAAGTGGCTGTTTTGCCAATCTTAATTGATATCTCTCCAAGTCGACCGACCAGCGCTTCAACGGATTCCGCCATATCTTCAAGGCCTTTCACTTTCTTTGCCTGCTCAGCGGTTTTGCCAATTTCTGTCAAAAAGCTGGTAAAGACCTTTCCTTCTTTCATTCCCAGTTTCCTGCCAAGAAGATCCATGGCCTGAATGCCGCTGGTGCCTTCATAAATTGAGGTGATTTTGCAATCCCGCGCGTACTGCTCCACAAGATAATCCTGTGTGTATCCCGCTCCGCCAAATACCTGGATACCTTGAACACAGACCTGATATCCACGATCAGCAATAAAGCTCTTTATGATGGGTGTAAGAAGTTCATACTGACCGTTGTATAGCTCTTTATCTTCATCACTGTCGGCCAGATTAGCCATTTCTCCACATTTTTCAACATAATGAAAAAAGCTGTGCATACCATCAACATATGACTTCATCCAGAGTAAATTCCTTCGAACATCAGGGTGGTTAATGATCGCCACTGGCGGTGCATCAGAAGGGTGACCCAATTCCCTAAACTGGATACGCTCTCTTGCGTAATTCACAGCAAGCAAGTACGAAGCCGAAGCGTAAGACAAGGCCTGGAGCCCGGTATGCATTCGGGCACCATTTACCATGGTAAACATGACTCTCATGCCTTTATTTTCCTCACCAAGAAGCTCACCAATACATTTCCCTTTAGAACCTAAAGCCATGGAACAGGTAGCACTCCCCTTAAGCCCATGTTTGTGCTCTACACCTGTACAAATAACATCGTTTCTCTCACCCATGCCTCCGTCACCATTTACAAAATAGTTGGGTACAAGAAACAACGACACCCCTTTAATCCCTTTCGGAGCGCCTTCAATTCGCGCAAGCACCGGATGCACTATATTTTCACATAAATTATGATCCCCATTGGTAATAAATATCTTATTCCCGGTAATCGTATAGGTTCCGTCATCGTTCTTCTTTGCAGTCGTTTCAAGAGCGCCAACATCAGATCCCGCATTTGATTCCGTTAAGAGCATGGTGCCGCCCCATTCACCGGAAACCAGTTTTTTTACATATTTGTCCTTTTGCTCCGGGGTTCCATATAGATGTATCATTGCGGCTGTTCCGTTACCCATTGCCGCATAAGAATTGACTGCCCAGCTGGCCGCCATAAAGTACTCGTTGGCAAAAGCAGAAATAAAGCTTGGCGCGCCCTGACCGCCCATTTCCTCCGGAACACCCAGGCATCCCCATTCACCTTCCAGTAAAAGCTGATGAGGCCGTTTAAAGCATTCAGGTACAATTACTTTTCCGTTTTCATACTTCAAACCTTCTTTGTCACCCTCTGCCAATGTAGGAAGCAGTTCCTTAATGGCCAAAGCTCGAGCTTCGGTTATGATCATCTCGCAGGTTTTTTTGTTAAATTCTTTATACTCTTCTTTTTTTAGCAATTCTTCAAAACCAAACTGCTCCCATAAAACAAAATCGATGTCCTTTTTATCTACTAGTTGTTGTGCCATTATATTTTATTCCATTTTCTTGTATTTTTTATTCACGAGAAATATCAAATCTGAATTTTCAAAGAAAATTAAGCTGCAAATCAAACCAGAAATTTTCAACTCAGTTTATATATACCCGTTTTGATGCTCAGTTCTTTTATCTCGAAAACGGTGGTGTATGGTTATCGTTGCAAATTCTCTATTAAAGTTGCTACGCCTAAACCGCCTCCACAGCAGGAACCAAAGATCCCATATCTTCCGCCAGTCCGGATAAGATGCCGCATTGCAAACATGCCAACCCGAGCCCCGGAAGCACCGTTGGGGTGGCCGAAAGCTATGGCCCCGCCCATGGGATTCCATTTTTCCATATCAATTTTTTCACCCATCTGGTTTTCTATCTCTTTAACGACTGCGAGGTTCTGAACCGCGAATGCTTCATTACATTCCATTACATCCATGGCAGCAACTTTCAGCCCGGCCCGCTTAATCGCCATGGGCATAGCATATCCCGGTGCAATTCCCATAATTTTCGGATCACACCCGACATCCGCGCCGCAAATCCATTTTGCCATCGGTTCATATCCAAGCTCTTTTGCCTTTTCGGCACTCATCATTAAAACAAACGCTGAACCATCATTTCTACCCGACGCGTTTCCTGCTGTCACTGTTCCATCCGCTGTAAAAGCAGGCTTAAGTTTCGCCAGGCCTTCCAGGGTTGTTTCTCCGCGAGGATGCTCATCAACATCAAATATTACTTCAGGCGTTTTCCGTGTAGCGGGTATGGTGATGGGGATAATTTCTTCTTTAAAATGTCCCGCGTCCATTGCTGCTTTTGCCCGCATCTGACTGTTATACGCGAACTCATCCGATGCTTCACGTGAAATATCGTACATTTTTTGAAGATTTTCAGCGGTAGCGCCCATTCCGATTTGCTCTTCTTGAACAGGAGACAGTTGCTGGGGAATCGGCATGGGAGGTATAAGCCGGTAAGGCTGGTTTGACATGGGAAATTTTGCCGCAATCTGGCTGTATGATTCCATGCCGCCGGCAATAATGATATCTGCCTGATTTGCAAGTATCTTCCACGCAGCGTGGTTGATCGCGTCAATTGCGCTGCCGCATTGCATTTCCACATAGGAAGCGGAGGTCTCATACCCCAGGCCGAGGAAAACACAGTCAACATGGGCTTTTTCCTTTATATTTGTCTTTTCAATCAAACCTGTTAAGCCAATGCCTGCCAGCTTCGATGCAAAAATATCTCTAATCGTGCCGCCCATTCTGCCAAAGGCGGTACGCATTGCACCAACAAATACAACTTCTCTTTCTGTCATTTTTATCTCCTTTCATCAAAAGCATGTAATAATAAATTAATTATTCTAAAATGCAACACTATTTGCCCTCATAATACAAAACCCGAAACAAACCGCAATATTTACAAAAATATCAACCAGTTTATCTTTTCTAAGTGTGTAGTATAACTACTCACTTAATATATAGTGATGGTCTATACTATTTATATAATTCCTAGATTATACTCGTTTTATTGTCAAGAGAAAATAATTAAACTTTCTATTATTTTGTTGACACCTTGGGGCACAATTTGTAAACATGAAATTTAAATTTTTACTTTTTATGACATAGATTAGGGAAAAGATGAAAATTGGCGAACTTGTCAAACGGGCCCGCGTTCCAAAAGAAACGATCCATTATTATATTCGGAAGGGTCTTTTAAGAAAGCCTCGAAAAACCGGAAAGAATGCCGCTGACTATAGTGAAAACTATGTGGATCAGCTGCACCTCATAAGAGAGCTCCAGGAAAATTATTTTCTGCCGCTATCCATCATAAAAAAAATTATTAAAGAACAGCAAAATCAATCCGAGGCCGATCAATCCTCTTTTAAATTTCATGCGGGGACCATTCGCCCCATCGACCGCTTACTCGCCACAGAGATCAAAGGAAAGGAAGTCTTCATGGAAGCCACCGGCATTGGGCAAAAGTGGCTTGACCGGATGGAAGAATGGGGTGTCATTACTTCCGAGGGAAATGAAGGCGAACCGGTATATTCTCAAGACGATGTCATTATCGGAAAACTAATCGTCGATATGGACCGGCTTGGCCTTGGCCCTAAGGATGGATATGATCCGGAGGCATTAAGGTATTTAGCTGATTTTTTTCGTGAAGTTGTCATGCCCGGTGTGAAAAATTATATTAATGCCAACCTTGAAACAATTTCTTCAGGAGAGCTAAGCGAAAAAGACAGCCAGTATACCGAAGTAATGGGACTGTTTTTTTACCACCTCTATCGAAAAATGGTAAGAGAAGAGCGCCATCGAATTTTGAAATCTCTTGAAGAAGATGCGAAAGAAGTGTAAAAATAAATATTGTTCTTCTACCAATAAATTATTCCCTTTATTTTTAATTTCCCCTCTTATAAATTCATGATATTGTGCATCTTATATTTCGTTCTCCCTATAACTCACAATAATCATTCTAAAACCCAGCTAGCTAGTTTTTTAAAATCAATTCCTTATTTTAAATAGAAATTCTTAGGGGCGCTTTTCTCCCATTGTTATTCTCAGCATCTTCCTTTTTATCGCAAAAATGAAATCTATCTTGCGGCTAAACAGTATTTATGATAACTGTAAATTAATTAATGAATATCAATTAGTGGACTGAATTTTA
>JAFDFT010000381.1 GCA_019309685.1 Deltaproteobacteria bacterium | reverse complement strand
TCGGTGAAATTTTCGAAATGGCCGGTGCTTATCAAAAATCGGCTATTTTGAAAGCTGCAGTCGAATTGGATGTCTTTACAAAAATCTCAAATGGCCAGGATTCTGTTGAAAAAATGGCTTCGTCAATAGGAGCCAGTGAACGAGGAGTAAGAATCTTACTTGATGCCCTTTGTGCCCTTGGAATGATTTCAAAAGCAGAGGATAAATATCAGCTGACAAAAACAACCGATCAATTTTTTGTTAAGGATAAAAGCTCTTACATGGGTCATACCCTTTTTAGCATTTTAACTGACTGGGAGGCCTTTGGCAAGGTTGCTGAATCCGTAAAGACGGGTTCTCCGGCCGTAGATATGTATGGTGCGGAGTCGAAAGTATGGGAAGATGTGTCCAAGGGTCTGATACAATCAGGCCTTATGACAGCAGCTATTATCAGTGATATATTGGGTATAGGTGATAAAATGCAGCCTGGTGTCAATGTGCTGGACCTGGCGTGTGGGTCCGGAGTGTATGGCTATGTTTTGCTGCAAAGGGACTCTACAGCAACTGTTACCGGTATCGATTGGCAAAATGTGCTGGATCTGGCGGATAAAACGGCTAAAGAAATGGGTGTTGGCGACCGTGCCACCTTTAAACCTGGTGACATTTTGAGTATCGATTACGGGGATGAGGAATTCGATATAGCACTTGCCAGCAACATACTGCAGGCTTTCGACCCGGAAACAAATCGAGTCATCCTCGGGAAGATATTCAAGGCCCTTAAACCGGGGGGTACTTTGGTTATTAATGACTTCGTTCCTGATGATAATAGATCTAAAGCTAAAACAGCGTTAAATTTTGCCGTCTATATGCTGATCGTCACTCAAGGTGGAGATGCTTACATTTTTCCCGAATTTGAAAGTTGGTTAAAGGATACCGGATTTCACAGGGTCGCCCAGCAAAGGATACCGGTTGGAACAACCATTATCACCGCTACCAGGCCAGGCTAAATTTGGTGATGGAGAAAAGCAAACATGTTCAAATAATGTGAACAGAACTTTATGTTTACAATTTATTTGCAGATTAACCGGTTTCGATTTTTCCGAAGGCATAACGCGAGGTTTGGGAAATCTCCTCTTCGATCCCAGTTTGAGCCGGCGGACCACGGGATGACTTCACTTCCCATAGATTCAGATATTTCAGGATTTTCTTGATTATTTTCGGTTTTTTGATAAAGGAAACGATAAACATTTCATGCAGACATTCCGGACAAATCAGGGGATCGTTTTTCCAGATTTTTTAACGTGCTTTAGCACGCGTAAATTTTCCACCACGTCAGGGAAGGAACATTTTCCAGGAGCGAAAGCGCAGCTTTAGCCGATATTCTTGACACATCGATCAGTTCGTCCTGCTGAGAGTGAGCCAGAGTTTTTTATCAATCCATGCCCCAAAAAAAGGGTTTTCGTTCTGACACTAAATAGTAATTTACAATTCGCCATAACACAGTAAATGTAAGCGCTATTCTTTCATCAAGTTTATGACATAAAAAAGAATGGAGAAGCCGATTTGGAAAAAGAGCAATTGATAAGCAAAAACAAAATATCAAGGAGCGGGGACCTATTTTTGATTGCCGCAGTATTTGCTTGGGGTGTGAATTTTCCTTTTGCGAAACTAGCGTTGGGGTTCATGGATCCCGTTGTATTCTCAGCAACCCGATATGGGGTAGCCTCAATTCTATTATTTTGTATTCTATGGCAGAAAAAAACCTCAATCGCTATTAGCTTTAAAGAAGTACTGCAGCTGATAGTTGTTGGCTTGTTTGGTGTCACGTTATTTCAAGGGGGTTGGGCCTATGGGTTAAACTTGACATCGGCATCAAAAGCTTCCGTTCTTATAACCACCTCACCTATATTCGCTGCTCTGATTTCTGCGTTTTTGGGAAACCGGCCTAGCTTTTTGTCCTGGTGCGGGATATTGCTTTCGTTTTTTGGTGTGGCAGTTGTGATTAACAATAGTTTGACTGAAATCACAATGGGAATTGGCACAATTGTTGGAGATCTCCTTATTGTCGGCGCTTCATTCATGTGGGTATTGTATACTTTTGTCTCAAAACCGATTGTGTCACGCCGTGGACCCATATTAGTAACAGCCTGGTCCATGTTTTTTGGTGCGGCAATGCTTGCGATTGCCGGAATTCCAGCTTTCATTTTGCAGGACTGGAATATGGTATCAATAGACGGATGGCTGTCATGGGCATTTACCGCTGTTTTTGGAGCAGCACTGGCATTTGTCTGGTATTGCGCCGGTATTGTTCGTATCGGAATTACACGGGGGATGGTTTATGGCTTTCTTATTCCGGTTGTCGCCATCCTGACGTCTGTCCTGTTTTTTGGTGAAGTTATGACACTTGTGCAGTTATTTGGATCTGTAATCGTTTTGGTAGGTGTTAAAATGACAAGATCCGGCTGAAAGATAGACATAGTTGCTTACTGACAACGGTGATATGATTGTTACTAATTTGGACTCTTTTTTGCTACGGTAAACTGTATTTTTTCTTTTGAGGCTTTACACAATTTACTGCCTGGGCAAGTGGACAACAGTGGGTCGGCAACGTCTGAACTGATATAGTCATTTTGGTCCAATGCCTCTTACCTCTTAAATCGTCTTTTCCGCCGATCAATAACCGTTTTTGATTTTACAATTATCAGGTCATCCCGCTATTTTGCACACACATGTCTTAATGCCATCCAGAAAATTATAAAGAAGAAGTATAACATCACAATTCGTCTAACTTTTCTATAGAACGGACATCCACCAGCGGGAAGGTGTTTGCCGCTCAGGGAAAACGTTATCTCCAAAGATGATTATTCGATCAGCAAAATTATCAGATTCGGAAAGAGTCTCAGAGCTCATGCTAGAGCTTGGTTATGATGCATCGGAAAGTCTTATAAAAGATAAACTCATTGAAATATTGAAATCGGATATTGATGAAGTTTATGTATCAGAGATTGATAGCGTTGTATTGGGATTTATTAGCTGCCATCTAACACAATTATTTCACAAGAAGGGAAGGGCTGGCCGAATAACAAGTCTTGTGGTTTCAAATACCGTCAGAGGGTTGGGAGTAGGAAAAAAATTAGTTGAAAAAGCCGACGAATATTTCCAGATAAATGACTGCTCAAAGGCCGAAGTGACAAGCGGGGATCATCGGCCGGAGGCCCATCAATTTTATGAAGCGCAAGGATATAAACTTGATGAGCGTCGATTTATAAAATATTACAATTAATCGTTACGCGATAGCTCAAAGGAGAAATCATGCCGCATGTTATTGTAAAACTTTATCCTGGAAGATCAGGCGAGGTAAAATCACAGATTGCCGATGAAATAGCTAAAGACGTAGCTGATATTGCAGGGTGCGAAGAAAAATCAGTTTCAGTTGCAATTGAGGAAATCAATCCAGAGGATTGGGCAGAGAAAGTATATAGGCCAGATATACTTGAAAACCAGCAAAGCTTATACAAA
>JAFDFT010000044.1 GCA_019309685.1 Deltaproteobacteria bacterium | reverse complement strand
CGGTAAGAGTTCCTTTATCCGACATCCAGGCAGCAAGATGAAGATAATTGATACTGGTATCATACGCAAGTTTCATATTGGCCATATAGTGCTGGATGGCCTGAAACGCACCAATTGGTGTTGAATATTGGACCCGTTGTTTAGCGTACGCTGCTGTCATATCGATCGATTCTTTACAGCCGCCCAGCATCTCAGCGCATTTTGCTACAATTGCCTTATTCCCCATCTTTTCAAGGACTTCCCAACCATCACCCGGCTTACCAATGATGTTATCCTTTGAAACCGAAACATTATCAAAAACCACTTCGCATGTATTATCTTTACCAATAGTAGGAATCTTACGAATAGCGATTCCTTTATCTTTGGCATCGACTAAAAAAAGCGTTGTACCAGCATTTTCTACATTTGCAGCAACAATCATTTTATTGGCAACATTCGCGTCCATGACAAACATCTTTGTACCGTTCAATACGTAATTGTCGCCGGATGGGGTTGCCGGCATGTTAATCCCCGTTTCTGCATATCCGGCCTCTTGCTCATATTGCGCCAGGGCCATAATCAATTTTCCAGAAGCTATTTTCGGAAGAAGATCTTTCTTCTGTTTTTCCGAACCACCTTCCAGTAAAATCAAACCGCACACAACAACTGTAGAAAAATACGGACTGGGAAATGCGGCCCTTCCCATTTCTTCCATTATAAGGGTAACGTTGATAAAGGGATCGCCCAGACCTTCATATTCCTCGGGGAAGTAAAGCTCCATCCATCCCAGCTCTGCCATCTTTTTCCAAATTTTTTGCGAATAACCATCTTCCGATTCTTCAAGCTCTTTTACATGTTCAAAAGGGCATTCTTTTGATAAAAATTCTACGACTGATTTTCGCAGCATTTCCTGTTCTGAAGTAAAATCAAGATCCATTTGTATACTCATTATTATTTATAATACAGATATTTTTATCTGATAGTTGATATATTTTTATTTGGTCATTTTCATTCTAGGCAACCCCAAACCAGTCCAGGCAATAAGGTTTCGTTGAATTTCATTTGAGCCGGCGTAGATGTTCTGGCCCATACAGAACTGATAAAGTTCAACCATTAAGCCGTTTAGCGGCGCCCATTCAGATGCTTCTAGTTGACCATACTGGCCCATAATCTCGGTGGAGAAATTAGCGATGCGCTGCGACAGCTCCGTGCCGAACAGCTTTGATTCTGATGCTGTTGAAATTACGTTCATCATGTCTTTCTTTTTTTGCAGCCATGCGATTTTGTATGCCAGCGTTTCACCAACTTGAGTATCAATATAAATTTTAACCAGCTTCTGTCTGACAATCGGATCTTCGGACAAGAACTTTCCATCCCGTTTGGTGGATTTTACATAATCAATCATTTTTTCCAGCTTTCTTTTACTCGCCGCCATACCGCCGGAACCGCTTCTTTCAAAATTCATAGTCTGCCGGGTTAAGGTCCATCCTTCACCTTCCACGCCGATCAGATCTTTTGCCGGTATTCGGACATCTTTGAAAAAAACTTCATTGTACACATGCGCTCCATCCATAAATAACAATGGCCGAACTTCAATGCCCGGCAAATCCATGCGAAGGTGAAATACCGAAAGCCCTTTGCTTCGCTTTGATTCCGGGTCCGTCCGGGCAAGTAAGAACATATAATCGGCCCGGTGCCCGCCAGTTGTCCATGTTTTTTGCCCGTTGACAATGTAGTCATCCCCGTCCCGAATGGCAGTGGTGGTGAGAGACGCCAGGTCTGAACCCGCGTCCGGTTCACTCCATCCCTGGCAATAGAATGCTTCACCGTTAGCAATGGGCGGCAGCAGCCTTTTCTTTTGCTCATCATTGGCACCCACCATAAGCGTCGGCGCGAACATACCCACAGCAAAACCGTCAATCCCCGGCGCGTCGTAATACCCCCGGCTTTGTCCAAAAAGCACCTGTTCCATAATGGAGGCTTCCCGACCCCCATGTTCTTTTGGCCAGGCCATGGAAATCCATCCCTTTTCAGCTATTTTCTTTGCCATATATGTATGAAAGGCAAATCCTTCTTCCATAGAATAGAGGCCTTCCAATCCGCCATTGCCATATTCAGGTGGTGCGTTTTTCATCTCTTCTTTGAAGAACGCGTCAAACTCTTCTTTTAAACTTTTTTCCTTTTCGGTTAATTCAAAATCCATAATTCTCTCCAGATTAAAATTGAAATTAATGATTTAACTTCTTCTAATGATATAAATGGTATCGACTGTTGTAGCAAAACTTTAAATGGAAGAACTGTTTAAAACCAAAGTCAAGTGCTTTGCTTCAGCCAATCACTCGACGGGGTCTCGCACAGACATAAACCATTTATACAGCCTGACCTATTGCCTCTACAACTGATAAAAGCAATTATTAAACCTAACCCATTGCCTCTACTATGGTGCTGATTCCTTGACCGGAACCGATACATTGAGTTGCCAGACCATACTTTTTCCCAGATCTGCGGATTTCCTTTGCAACCGTCAACACCAGCCGTGCCCCGGTAGCTCCAAGGGGATGACCAATGCCCAAAGACCCGCCATTAACATTGACGATGTCTTCAGAAATTCCCATTTCCTTAATGGAAGGGATCACCTGTGCGGCAAAGGCTTCATTGAATTCCACGCGATCGATTTGATCCATTGTAATGCCCGCATGCTTCACAGCCTTGTGCGTTGCCGGAATCGGACCCATTCCCATAATTTGCCCTTTTACACCGCTAACGCCCATACCAACAATTCTGGCTATGGGCTCCAGCCCGAGTTCAATGGCCATTTCCTCGCTCATCACCAAAATAGCGGCCGCCCCGCTATTGGTAGGGCATGAATTTCCTGCAGTGATAATCACTTCATTTTCGCAGTAACTGACAATTCCCTTAATTGCGTTAAGTTTGGCAAGACCCTCCATACTGCATTCCGGCCGCAGGCATTCATCCCGGTCAAACACAACTATTTCGCCTTTTTCCTCAGGCACCCATTGCTTTTTTTCATTGAACACCGGTTTTTCAACTTCCATGGGGATCACTTCATCCTTGTAATTGCCGCCTTCGTAAGCTTCTAACAGCTTTTTGTGGCTTCTAACAGTAAATTCATCAAGTTCCTGACGGGTGAGTCCATACATGTCAACAACGTTTTGGGCTGTTTGCGGCATGGGTTGTAAGGGCGGGGAGTCCAATATAGGATCTGGAATGGGTACGGAAAAATATTCAGAATGGTTATATGCCATATCCCTCTGTAATGGGGTCTGTTCAAATACACGCGGATTCATACCTGTAACACGCGTTTCATCATCTGAAGACGCGCGCATGAGAGAACGACCCAGCCTTTCAACGCCCACGGCAATACCACAATCCAGCATCCCCACCATAATGCCTGCGGCAATCCTCTGCATGGTTTCCATTGAGGAACCGCATTGTCTGTTGGTATGAAAATTTGATGTTTCCGCAGGAAGTCCTGCCAGCCGGGAAATAGCTCCCAATAGTGTTAAATCCCTATCTGCCATGTTATTTCCAACACCCACATCTTCGATCATGGTGGGTTTTACTTTTGGATTTCGACCCATTAGGGCTTTGACCACCTGTGCGGCAACTTCATCAAGCCGGGTTGCTTCAAACATTCCGCGTCCACCCCATGAAAAAGGGGAACGTACGCCATCAACGATAACAGCATTTCGCAATTTCATAACTTTCTCCTTTACCATTAAAGAATTGCTTTTCAATTCTTTTTTTGCTTAGTTTTTTAAAAAATGCGCTAACAGGAAATATAAAAAACCAATAGCCTTGACAAATAATACAGGAAGTTTTTAAAAATCAAGGCAAATAACACTTTTTTGCATTGGAACACAGATATATTACCAAAAAAAGGAGGCCGGATGTTTTATAAAAAAGATGATTCTAAATACAAACAATCCCTTGAAGGAATTGAATTTAAAACACTGGTTTATGGTGAAAAAACGCTTTTAAGTGAATTCAGACTGGAAAAAGGTAAAATCCTTCCAATGCATGAACACCCTCATGAACAAACCGGATACCTGGTATCCGGCAGAATCATTTTGATCCTTGGCGATCAGCGATATGAAGCTGAATCAGGTGATTCATGGTCTATTCCGGGAAACGTACAGCATGGCGCCGAAGTGATTGAAAATTCAGTTGCTGTGGAGGTTTTTTCGCCGGTTAGAGAAGAATATTTACCTTGATATCAAGGTAAGCGAATATTCGTTCTGGTTTTCATTTTATTTGCCCAACATATCTGATTGATTTATAACATAATGAAGGGTACTATTGCATCATTCTTTTTTTACCTAATTTTTAGGGGGAGAATTGTAATGGGCACATATGAAAAAGAAATCGAAGAATCCGCCAAAATTCTTTCAACGGCAACCCATGGATCTGCATTTTGCGGTGCCGGAAATTCAGAAGAAAGCGGCATTGCCACATTTCGAGACCCTGGCGGCTTGTGGGATCAGGTTGATCCCGTGGAAGTGGGTACCGCGGAGGGGTTGATCAGCGCCTTGGATAGAAACGCTGATAAACTGCTGCCTGTTTTTATGGAGATGCTTGACTCTTTTGAACAAGCGGATCACAACCCAGGCCACAAAGCGCTGGCAGACCTTGAATCCATGGGACTACTCACCTCAGTAATCACCCAGAATGTGGACAACCTGCATCAGGAAGCCGGCAGCCTTGAAGTAATTGAAGTCCATGGTAATCTTTTCAGGATGAAATGCCTGTCTTGTAACCGGATAAAAGATGTTGAGCGAAAGCCCTTTGTCAGTGAGATTAAAGAAAAACTAAACGCCATGACTGAGTTTACCCTGACAAGCATGGCTTCACTGGCACCGGTGTGCGATACCTGCAGTTCCATGATGCGTCCGGATGTGGTAATGTTCGGAGAGGCCGTACAGCATCTGCCCAAGGCGTTTGGTATCTCGCAAAACACAGATGTCATGCTGGTGCTGGGAACTTCCGGCAATGTTTATCCAGCAGCTTATTTTCCCATCGAGGCAAAAAAAGCAGGGGCCCGTGTTATAGTCATTAACCCTACGGAAAACGCTTTTAGTGCTGTCACGGATGTTTATATCCCTCTGAAAACCGGGGAGGCGCTTCCGGCCATTGTAGATAAAATCAAGGAGAGGGCGCATTGAAAAAGGGTCAAGAATTCCAGGATTCGAGTGGCCGGATGCGGTCTAATTTTATCAAAAAATATCAAACGCTTACTATTGGTGACGAGTAAAAATCATGGGTAAATATTATATCACTACTGTCATAGAAAACTGTTCCGGCTGTTTGCGGTGTCAGCTTGGCTGTTCAGAGGCAAACACCCGGAAATTTAAACCGATTGCTGCACATATCCATGTGGAAATGAATGACGGGGATTGCGCCATTTCCTTTACGGATGATTGTATTGCGTACGGAATCTGTGCAGACAATTGCTTTTACGGTGCATTGACCAAAACAGTTAAGGAGAAGAGCTCATGAACCTAGGCGGTTTTGCTGGATATATATTGCATATTAATTTGACAGATAAAACAGTTGAACGAACTCCGCTTGATTTAGGTTTGGCGGAAAATTATATCGGCGGGCTCGGAATCACCCTCAAACTTGCCTATGATACCATCCAGCCGGGTGTTGACGCGCTGGGCCCTGACAACACCATTGTTTTAGGCGCGGGTCCGTTGGTGGGAACAGACCTTCCGGCTACGTCCAGGGTTTTTGCGGTAACAAAACTTCCTTCCAGCGGAACCATTGGTTGGTGTGGAGCCGGAGGATTTAATTTTGGGTGTGAGCTTAAAAACGCAGGATACGATCATATAATCATCTCCGGAAAGGCCCAAAACCCTGTTTACCTTAAAATTATTGATGATGATGTGCAGATCTGCGATGCCCATAACCTCTGGGGCATGGGCGTGGCAGAAACGTGTGAGGCATTCTGGAAAGATTATGAACGGCCGTTGGGCGTTCTTTCCATTGGCCGGGCCGGTGAAAATAAAGTAGCCTTTTCCATGGCTTTTATTGACCGGATTTCAACGTTGGGCAGAGGCGGATTCGGCGCGGTAATGGGGGCTAAAAATCTCAAGGCGATCATGGTCAAGGGAAAACGGGGAATCGATGTAGCGGACAGAAAACGCTATAGAGCATTAAGAAAACCCTTTTTGGAAAATATACGGCAATATCCATATTTAAAGGAATGGCAATCCCTTGGGATGCTTAAAAGCTTTCCCATCGTCCCTGTTGAAACGTATGAACGAATAAAAAAACGGCGTTTGGCCTGTGTGTCGTGTCCTGTTGGGTGCAAGGATATTATAGAGATCCCGGATGGGCCGTTCAACGGAATGGTGGTTCATACCAGCTCGGCCCTGAACCTGCTGACAGGTTTAACCTATGGTTTTCAGGATTATCGGGAAAGCATCAAGCTAATAGCAACCCTTGATGAATATGGCATGGATATGTTCGAATTTTTTGGGCTCATGGGGTTTGCTAAAACGTTACATGAACAAGGGATCATCCAATCCGACGATATTGAAACAGAGATCCGGATGGATTCACTGGCATCCATGGAGACGTGGGCGGGCAAAATTGTTGCCAGGGAAGGCCTGGGCAATGTACTGGCCAATGGATTTAAAGGAATGCTGGAAACGTTCGGGGAAGATTCGAAAAAATACGCGCCTTCCCTTGTAAAAGGAATCCATCCATATACGGGCCCGGGTTCTGCGCTGCCGTGGGATCTTTTTGGGACCATGGAACTTGGGCAGGTACTTGACCCGCGCGGTCCGCATGTAGGTTCCGGAGGATCGCCCACCTATTTTGCCAAACGACCTCTGGAGGTTTTTCCCCGTCACTTTAAACGAATGGGGATTCCCGCGTCAGCAACTGAAAGAATCATCACCTCATCTGATGATTCCGATGGAGAACAAACACTCAATATCGGTATATTGCTGAAGTATTCCCACTCCTGGTTTAGCTTGTTGGGTTCAATGGGCATCTGTGCCCGGGGCCAGATCAACCGTTTTTACAATGCAGAGCTATGCGCGCAGTTGTATGAAGCCGTTACCGGAATAAAGACCGACCTGGATGAACTCAGACTGCGTGTGGACAGGATATGGACCCTTTACCGGATGGCCAATCTCCGGGAAGGTTTTAGAAGAGATATTCATGAAGTCCTTCCCGAACAATGGTTTGGAGATAATGGTTTTAAGGAATATGTGAGTGGAAAGCCGCTGCAAATAGATCAGGCACAAAAAATGATTGAAGATTACTATGAAGAGTGGGGGTGGGACAGAAAAACAGGTACGCCTACCGGAAAGATTCTTGAAAAACTGGGGTTGTCATATAGTTAGGATAGATTGAGCGAAATCTTTTTTCGATATTCTGTGAGACTTTGAAAAATACTGATTTTTGCCTGTCCCGTTTAATCCGTTTTTATATTTAACCAGGGTTCACGTTCAAGTCGAAGACCCCGAACTTTAAGCTGAGGGGGAAGGCGATAATTTTAACCACTCCGTACGATCTTCCAGGCCTAAGGGGCAGGCATCCATACGTTGAGTATTTCGAGGATTAATTCGCCCAAGCTCGGTGGCGGATTAAAATTTGACCCTGTCGAAGCTTGGCGAAGATCCCGCTCATCGGGGACACAGAAATTGGACAAAAAGTGGAGTTTTACAAAGGTCTCACTGTAAAGCGATCAGTTGAGCGGAGTTAATGGATGCCGGAAATATCAGTTTTGTTTTTTTCAGTTATAGTTGTGCTTATCGCGGGTTTTGTTCGGGGTTATAGCGGGTTTGGTTTTTCGATGATTGTGGTCGTTACTCTGTCACTGATATTTACTCCTGCCCAGATCGTGCCTGTGGTTTTACTTCTTGAAATCGCCGCGAGTGTGTGGCTGATGCCCCATGTGTGGCAACAAGTACAATGGAGATTTCTGGGATGGTTGTTTTTAGGCGTGGCTGTTGGCACACCCGTGGGCACACAGCTGCTTTCAAGCGTTTCGGTCAGCCCTATGCGGGCGGCCATCGCAATAACAGTGATGATTCTATCGGTTATGTTGTGGCGAGGATTTCGATTGAAGAAAATGCCGGGTAAGGGGGCGATCATTTCAGGCGGTATGGTTTCAGGTGTCTTAAACGGCAGTGCCGCTATTGGCGGTCCTCCGGTTGTTCTTCTGTTTTTTTCCTCTCCGGCCAGTGTGGAAGTTTCCCGTGCGTCTTTGATTACTTTTTTTTTAGGAACAGATATCTTTGCGACAGCCATGTGCGCGGTTCACGGCCTGATAACCATCCAGAAACTGCTCCTTGCAGTTGTGTTGTTTGTTCCCCTTGTTTTGGGACTTTATCTGGGCAATCGGTCTTTTATTCAAACTCCACCTGAAGCGTTTCGAAAGAAAGTGCTCATCCTTTTATTCGTGCTTTCTTTTTTCGCGTTGATGCATTCGGTTTTGGGTAAATATTTAATGTTTATAAAAATAATAGATATAAATTAACCACTTGGAGGTTCACTATAATGAAAATATCAAAAAAAGGGATGACCAGAAAAGAGCTGTTTAAAAAACTGGATGAGCGGCGCGCCGATGATTTGAACTGGCAGTCCGGAAAAGTTTTCGGGTATGTCTTCGATCCGGGCAAGGAAGCTATGGAAATTGGCAAGGAGGTGTATTCAAAATTTCTAACGGAAAACGCACTGGATTTTTCTGTGTTTCCCAGCCTGTTAAATTTTGAAACCGAGCTGGTAGCCATTGCTGCTGAACACTTAAGCGGCGATAATAACGTAGTGGGCAATTTTACGAGCGGCGGTACAGAGAGCATTATTCTTTCGTTAAAAGCGGCCAGAGATTACTGCCGGGTTCACAAACCTGAAATTACGGATCCTGAGATGATCCTGCCTGTAACCGCACACGCGGCGTTTCATAAAGCAGCCCGCTATCTTAATGTCAAGGTAGTGCTTACACCGGTAGATAAATCATTCAGGGCAATTCCCGCAGAAGTTAAAAAAGCAATTACGCCAAATACCATACTCCTGGTTGGCTCCGCGCCTTCTTACGCTCACGGCGTTGTGGATCCTATCAAAGAACTTGGAGAATTGGCTCTAGAAAATAATCTTCTGCTTCACACGGATGCCTGCGTTGGCGGTTTTATGCTGCCTTACTTTAAGCGGTTGGGTGAACCGATCCCCGACTTTGATTTCAGTGTACCGGGAGTCACCTCTATATCCATAGATCTGCACAAATACGCGTATACGCCCAAGGGAGCGTCTCTTGTGCTGTATCGAAGTAAGGATATACGAAAACACCAGATTTTCGCGTGTTCACACTGGACGGGTTATACGATTATCAACAATGCCGTTCAAAGCAGCCGTTCAGGAGGGCCCATGGCAGCGGCCTGGGCAGTTCTTAACTATATTGGTGATGAAGGATACATGGAAATCGCACGGAAAAAACTCGATGCAACGAAGCGAATCGTGCAAGGGGTTGAAAAAATAAAAGATCTGCGCCTCATGGCAAAACCGGATATGTGCATGTTTTCTTTTACATCAGATACCATTAGCGTTTTTCACCTTATTGATGAAATGAATTCTATCGGCTGGTATATACAGCCCGCCCTTACCTTTGAAAATTCAAAGGAAAATATACATTTGTCCATCAATTATTCAAATGTGGAATGGGTAGAAGATTTTCTGTCGGATCTTGAAAAAAGCGTGGAAAAAGTCAGACCTGTCAAGTTTGGCGAACTGGGCGCTGCCATTAAGGCTGAATTCGCGAATATGAATCCGGATGAGTTAACGGACGAAGAAATCAATGAAGTGTTAAACGGTCTTCCCGCTGCGCTTCGGGAACGTCTGCTGATCGAATTTATCAACAATCTGTTTGTCTTTCAGGAAGATAAGCGTTGATAGCTTATGGCTTCGTAAAAAGTCCAATTTTTAGACATTTTCCGCAGCCACTGTTATCAAGGGCGTTAAAAAATCGCTCTTCTGATTTAAATTGAACTCTTTAAATATTAATGGCAAAGTAAAAAGTTCAAGTTCAAGACGACGCAAATCCCGAGGAATGAGGTGTACTTATAGTACTCCGCAGTGACGAGGGATGCAGCGCAACGCTGAAATTGGACTTTTTACGAAGCCATTGAGGTTATTTCTTTTCGACCATCTTTATAACCTTCTCGAAATCCTCCATCGGTACCGCGCCATGGATGGCTACACCATTGACCAGAAAGACAGGAGTTCCATCAAAACCGAACTTGTCTGCCTCTTTTATGTCCTTTTCAATGAGTTTTGACAGTTTCGAGCTTTTTAAATCCTCAGCCAGCTTCGCTCGGTTGATTTTAAGAGATCGGGTTATATCCTTCAGCGCTTTTTCTTTTTTCTGATCAACCAGCTCCTGATTTTCAAACACCATGTCGTGAAACTTCCAGGCCTGAATGGCGGATTGACGGCCAATGGCTTCAAAATAGAGGCTTACTCGTTTAGAAAACTCGTTATACGTATGGTGCTTAAAAACAAGACGGAGTTTTTTAGGATATTTTTTCAGCAACTCTTCCACAGTTTCCGCTCCGACCTTACAATAATCGCATAAGAAATCCGAATAAGAGACTATGACAATCGGCGCTTTTGAGTATCCAAGTGCTGGCCGTGCGGGGTCAATTACAGGTTTATAGGGATTTTTCAATTCAGCTTCCCAGCGCGTTTGTCGCTGATTTTCATGATCTGCCTGTGCTCCCTGTTGAGCTATTTTATATACTGCAACTTTGTTTTGCCGTATAACGTCCAAGACAAGTTCAGGATGTTCTTTGAGCAACTCCTGTATTTTTGCCTTCAATTCTTCTGAAGAGCGTCCTGAAGGTCTAAACATGGCGCAGCTGATGGTAAAAGTGAAAACAAAAAGAAGGAAAAGAATTTTTTTCATAACAAAACCTTGCCGGTTTAAGAGTTAAATGAATAATACAATACCTGAATTTTGAACGAATTGGAAACTTTCATATGTAAGGCATCTAAGGGTGACGCCATAGTAAACCTATTGCGAACCCTTAGTAACGCCGCATATGGAAGTCTCCGGTTCGCCCATCGGGTGAAAATTGATGAGAAAATAGATGGAATGGATACCCCTTTTTACCATATGGGTCAAATGCTTCAATGTCATAATATTACTGGAACTATTATTATAACTTATCGAAAAGGGTTCTCATCAATTTTCATGCAAGATTCAGGTAATATTAGCGCTCCAGTAGCACAGGTATAGATGCGTTCCTGATGATAAAAGCCGTTGTGCCGCCAAGGATAAGGTCGCGAAGGCGGCTATGGCTAAATGCTCCCATGACAATCAGGTCTGTATGTGTTTGCACTGAATAATTGAGAATTTCTTCAGCAGTATCGCCTTTAAGGGTTTCGATTTCACACTTTACCTGATATGGGCTTATAAATTCATTGACCTCGTCTGTGAGTTTTTTGCTTTTATCCTCATCGCTGGTAACAAAAACAGTTCTAAATTGGATATTTTTATCGGCAAAATGTTCACAGGCTGTTTTTAAGGCCTTATTGGCTTCCGTACTCCCATCATAGGCAACAAGCACGTTTTTTATTTCACGAAACGTGTTTGGGGTAACCAGTACAGGGCGGGGAGATTTCCGTACAACGGAATCGGTCGTTGAGCCAAGCAATCCCGTTGACCATTGTTCATGCTCACCGCGTTGGGCAATAACCACCAGATCCACCCGTTTCGCCTCTTCAGCAATTACATTTGCAATAACACCGGACATTCTTTTCAATTTCGGCTGAAAAGATTTTTCAGAGCACCTGTTTTTAAAGTCATCCAGAATAACATTGGCCCTGTCTTCAAGAATTTTTTGAAATTTGGGAAAATAATTTTGAAACGGGGTAAATCCGAGCGAACCCGAAATATCGCTTAAAAACGGGCCTTCCAGCGCTCGAATATCAATAACATTTAAGCCTGTAATTTCCGCACGAAAAAGCGCCGCGAAGTAAAGCCCATAGTCTAAAGCGGCTTGGCTGCCGGTTGAACCGTCGGTGGGGATAAGGATGCTTTTTATCATGACCTATACCTCTTTGTTTTTATAACATTGTCTGATAAATGCTAATTGTAAAACTACGTTTATTGTACAAGAAATCTTTGATTTGTAAATAAAAAAATGGTAGGGAAACGGTAATATAACATGAATGGACTTTTAATAGACTAAAAATTCGAATAATAATTTTTTTTTGTGGTGGAGTGTTCAAATGGAGAACAAAGAAATGAAGCGAAAGAACAGAATCGCTCAGTGGGCTTTTGATACAAGACCCATCCTTGGCCGGTTTCACCTGTGGCTGGAAGATGTAGACGTAGAGTGGCTTCGAGGGGATCATCATTCTGAATTGAATGATGTCATTTCATTTGTGGACCTTGGAATTGAACGGTTGCTTATCATGGGCATGGCTGTAACAGCACTGGGTACAAAACTGTTTGGCCGATACGGAGAGGGGGCGGGTCTTGATGAAAAAGAGCTGAATGTGGTGAAAAAAGACGCTGATGCCATTTCTGCATATGCGTTAAGTGAAAGTTTGTGGTATCTGACGCGCTCTATTCCTGAAAATCATGCAATCATGGTTTGCCTGGGTGAAGGGCTGATGTCAAAAGCGGGTGAGACCATGGAAATGGGCGCCAATCCTCTCCTGGGATTTGGCAGAATATACGCCCGGCCCAATGTTGCCAAGTTTCTCGATGCCCGTGTTCAGAGAATGATAAATGATACGAACTATCAGTGGAATGATTTCCAACGGGAACTAAAGAACACGGGAATTACCATCTGGGGCGCCGCCATTGATACCCTTGAGAATACATCCCGTTTCGCTAAAGGTGCAAAAACAGGGCCCATGACCGTTCTTCATTTGTTTGACCAGCCCATGGCAATCTCCAATCAGTATGAAGGATATTTGGGAAACCTTATACTGCCCAAAGAAGTCATTGAAAGCGCGGAAAAAGAATCTTTATTGATCGATTTCTTTACGCCACGGGAGAAGGTTTTTCACGCGATTCGGCTTGCGTACCCGGATATAAAAAAGGAAAATATTCACGTATGGACGCTGCAGGGAAAAGGACGTGAACCTCGTATCGGAGGACTCTGGAAGGAATGGCAGGACCTGGGCGTTCACCTGGTGGACGATGACTGGACGATGCCCTCAGGAGAGAAGGCCTTTACGGAATCCGGCACCTATGCGCCCACCTATCTGATAGGCACTTGGGAAGATGAACAAAAAGAAAAACATCTTTTCCTTACTGACGGATATGCCGCATCAGCGGAGGCGTTTCAAGCAGCCAGTCTCTATCCGAGTCTCGATCTTGATGCGTCTCTTTCGATTTTTTCATCTAAATTTAAACTTCCCTCTGACAGGGAGCCGAAAATCATGCATTTAGATCCAGATGCTGATGATTTCTCGGACGGACTTTGTAAAATTTTTGGTGAATCCTTGAGCGAAGAGACAATCCAGGGATACCGAAATGACATCCTTCAGGCCAAGAACGCCGGTATCCCGCTTGGAAAACGCACGTTGACGGCTGATGATTTTATGCCCGAAAAACACTGGGATACTATGGCCCTCACCGGGTATATGCTCCCCGAACCCTATACCGGCGCGCCGGGTGTGGAGCAGATATCTAATAACACCTACCAGGTGACAGTGCGACTTTCAACGCCTAAAGGAGACAGGCGCACGACGTTCAAGCTGCGGCTTCTGAAATCACTCGAAGAAAGCAGGCTTGTATTTAAACCGCTGCTGAACCGATTTTTCAGTGGCGAAAATTACCAGGAACGGGCTGTGAAAATATCCGATTCAGGCAGAATTCGAAACGAGCTTCAAACACTCTGTTCCGTTGCTTTAGAGTATTTCGGCACCACCGGAGTGAGGTTGTTTTTTGATAGAATCCCTAATGAGGTCATCCCGCCTGAAAGCCAAATCATTCTCCGTGAAGTTCTTGAGTGGTATAAAATCAACCATCCCATGTGGTTTGACTGGCTTGAGCTGAATTGATCTGTTTAAATATGGTTAACGGATAGCAAAGAAGCGGGTGGCTTCTTTGCTATCCTAAGATACGAAAAGAAAAAGACAGCTTTAAAGCTTAGGATCCCCCCATAGCTTAAGCACACGCATAAGTATCAGTATAAAAACAAAAATCCCCGCGAATACCATCACAGTCGAGCCCAAACTCCAGTTCCACCATAATGGAGCATTAATAAGAATTGAGCAGCCTAAGACAATTGGCGCGGTAAACAAGTTCATCAAACCTATTTCAACGGCAACAGGTGTTTTATAATCCGGATCCACGATTCTGAGCAGCAAAAGCCCGGAAGAGACCGTTCCGGTAACAGCTCCATAAATGGCCACTGTTCTTTCTATATTATATGACCAGAGCCTTTTCCCAAAATATATTACAAGCAATGTGGTTAAAACACCGCTTACCAGGCACATCGAAATTATTGGAATGATATATTTCATTATTACCACAATCTGTATGGCCATCACGGTTGAAACAAGCAGAAAATCTACCGACCATCCCGTTATTCTTCGCTGAATACCGGGATCGATCAGATGTTCCACGCCTATTTTCCCGAGAACCAATCTCAACAAAAACGCTATAACCATGCCAAAGAAAAAGAAAAACCCCCACAGCATCCTGGCCACATCAGCAGGTACAATTTTACCCAGCAGAATTGTGAAATAGTAGGTTAATATATACACGAGGCCTATGAGTGCAGCGTGGAAAGCGAGTGTGTCAATATTGGCAGAATGAGTTGTCTGTTCGCCGGCAGGTTCCTTTTTCTGATCTTTGGCTAATATACCGGTTAGAAAATCCCGCGACAGAGCTTTCTGGCCGAGAGAGGTGTGCCCTTTTCTTATCCCCCAGTTGGCAATAGGCACTCCCACGAAAAATGAAAAAAGAAACCCAATAGCGGCAAATGTAAGTCCGATTGTCGCGCCATTTTCAAAACCGACACTTTCCCAGGCTTTACCTATGGACAGTGCCTGCCCGGGGCCTTCTTCGAATCCAAGGGGGATAAGAAAACCAAAAGTAGAAAACAATTTGGTCCCGAACATCCCGAACAATAAGACCATTGTTCCTCCGATTGCAGCCTGAAGCGTAAATGAAGCGCCTTGTGTAAGCGCCATCCACAGCGATCCCCTTGCAATATCCTTTCCCCGGCCAGGGGTTTTATCCTGATTCGCGCTACGGGACAGCCCTACCGAAATAAACGAAATATTAAAAAAGTGATAGGCAAAGATCTCCAGCTTTGAAGCCTCAACGCCTATTACACCGGTACTTATTAGTATCAGGCCAAGCAGGCCCCCTATAAGGCAGCTGGGTATAAGAAAATTCTGAAAAAATTTAACCTTAGCCCGCAGAAAGATTCCTATTAAAAGCATAATCGCCAGATAACTGAAAAGAAGAAATGACTCAAATGGAAAGGGAATGCTCATCTTAGTACCTCCTTTTGTATTTGCCCCGCAGGGGAGTTAATTAACGGATCAGAAATATTTACGCCGTACTATATCGGTATGGGTGCTATAACCTGTGAAGATACAAACATCCACGTAACCAGTGCGGCATTGACAAGCGCCCCAAGATAAATTTTGCCCGTCAACTGATAAAACCAGGTTGATAAAGGGATAATGGCGATCAATACAATGATAATATGAAACAGGTTCAGCACAAAGGAAACAAACATGCCTCCGGGACCGACCAGGGGAATAGAACCGGTGGTAAACAACGGAACATACTGGATCATGAGAAAAAGCAGCAGCGGAACAATCATTACAAGAACATTGGACACAGACCAGGAAATATACGTCGTAAACCATGTGTCTTTTTTGGGTCTGCGCATCTGCCCGTGTAAAAGGATGCCCAGTTGGAGAAACCCGACCAGGAGAAATGGAAAATAGATAAAACATAAAAGCGCGCGGTAAGGCGTCAGATCACTGGCAAAAGGAAAAATAAACCGAAAATCCACAATAAAAATACTTTCAAGCAGATGTTCGCATAAATATGCAAATGCAATAAGAATGGCTGCCATAGAAATCGTTTTTACGACCTTTACGCTGTCCAGCGAGAAACGGTCTTCTTTAAAGGATATGCCCATCTCAGATAACGTTATGCCCGTTTCCTGAGATTTCTTTTTAAACCATCGCCGAAAGATAAAAAATCCAATAATGTTAATCCATAGAAACCACCATATGGTTCCATTGACCATCATTAAGGGAAAAGCTTTATCAATATGAATAACATAAACGTGAATTCCAAAAAGAACAAATATGAACGGCAGATAAAGCCACATGAGCAGTCCATTGAGCGCGGCCATCTTAAAATAGGGCTTTCCGTTGCACGCGTAGTTTTGGGAAGCAGATCTTTGGATATCAGTAAAAATACTGGTTCGTATCAGCATCAGGCTCAATGGAATCAGAGAAGCAAAGCAGGCAAACATGGCA
The DNA here is from genome assembly GCA_019309685.1 of Deltaproteobacteria bacterium. Taxonomy (GTDB): domain Bacteria; phylum Desulfobacterota; class Desulfobacteria; order Desulfobacterales; family JAABPS01; genus JAABPS01. The sequence goes on along the minus strand of JAFDFT010000044.1, from coordinate 22 downwards.
ACAAGGGTCGCCCATTCTTTAA
>JAFDFT010000646.1 GCA_019309685.1 Deltaproteobacteria bacterium | reverse complement strand
GGATTCAATATGGCCGGCACAGGAGACATCCCATAGGCCCGGGTGGGATTCTTTTTCCAAAGCTCTTCTTTGAATAAGCAGTTCTTCTTTGTCATTTAAAACCCATATATGGACGGACCGGTGCCAGATGCCCTCCTGGTGTATTTCGTTTCTTGATTTTGACACACCGGTCAAATTTCCGTCAGGTGAAATGACATCAATATATTCAGTACCGCCAGTCATATTACCGGGTTGCCACCCCACGAGATAGGAAAATGAACAATAATTATTTGATCCATTTCACAAACTCTTTTATCTCGCCTCTGCTGCGCTCGAACTTATTTTCAGGGGCCTCGGGATCGGGCCAACCCATAGCGATACCGATGATAATGCGCTTATCCTCAGAAATAGAACACAACTCCCTCATAATCTCGGGATAGTTAATCGCTACTGACAGAATGGTGGTTCCCAGACCTTTATCAAATGCAAGAAGACAGAAGCTCTGAACAATTATTCCGATATCCAACATCGCGTATTCAAGAGATAACGCTTTGTCAACGCTTAACATGACAAGGGCGGGCGCTTCAAAGATGGCGTACATCCTTCCGTAATAATCCATTCTTGCGTCCGCGTCTTCCTTTATACCGTGATTTATGCGCATCCGGACAGGCTTCCGGTGCGGGAACATCCGGTGTTGGCTCCTTGCCGGACATCATCGCTTCTCGGTTTTTTTCCATAAACTGCTTCATTGCGTCTCCTGTCAGTATGGTCAATTCCCAGGGCTGTGTATTTCCCCAGGACGGCGACCAAAGTGCATCTGAGATAATTTTCTGGATCATTTCTTCAGGTACCGGTTTTGATAAAAACCGGCGGATACTTCTTCTGCCTTTTACTGCATCTCGTAATTCCATTTTCTATCCTTTCGTTTTTTTTCTCCCAATTAATTGGGAGGAAGGGTTCCCCTCGAATATCCTCGGGGTCTTCGATAAGGGTTCAGGGATTCAAGGGATTGCTATATTTATAAAACTTTGAACTATTTCAGATTTGTTTGTCACCATTCAACCCTCTTGTAGTATCTTAAAGCATTTTCTATTTGTCATTGCGAGCGAAGCGAAGCAATCTAATGCGTTAAAAAGATGGTTTCTTTTTTTAAATATCGAAATGAATGGAATGCCTTCGTCCGTTAAAAATCAATTTACAAGAAATAAACTCCCTCTTTCAAGCTATACTTTTTTCGAAATATATGTATCATAAAACAATGTCTGTCCATGATTTAACTCCACAAGCTGGTTTAACAGCCCATTCTTTTTCATTTCTTCCTTCATATGAATAGGGGGGAAGTGAACCGGTTCATCACCCAGACGAAATGTCCCCCAGTGAACCACAACGAGATGGTTTGCGTTGAGTTCTTTGAATGCTTTTGCGGTATCTGACGGGTTCATATGACTGGACTTCATAAACCATCTGGGCTCATACGCTCCCAAATTAATAATGGCAAGATCAATATTATATGTCTCACCCAGCTCTTTGAAGTAGTCAAAATATGCAAGATCCCCTGAAATAAGGATCCCCACAAGGATCGATTAGGACCCATTCGCGGATTTCTCATGGTCCAGTGATTGCACGGCAGCAGTGTGATTTCCCGTCCTTTATCACCTTTATCTTTATAGGAGTCAAGCCAGTCCAACTGAGTACGGTTGTGCAATTTAAGATCGTTAAAAACAGAACTATATCCAAGTGGTGTAATAATGTGGGTATTCTGATCCATACGGGCAAGTGACTGTTTGTCCAGATGATCGTAATGCCCGTGAGTAACCAGTATATGGTCTGGGCGCGGCATGTCTTCAATACCGGCTGCCAGAGGTGTATAATCTTTCACAAACCAGAAAATTTTGGAAAAAATCGGATCAATTAAAATATATTGGTCCAGGTCTTTTATCATGAGTGAAGAGTGCTTTATAAATGTTACTGCCAGTCCATTATGCTGACGCACAGGTTCCCAATCAATACAAATCGGGGTTACCGGCTCATCCTTGTAATAGGAAGTAAAGTGGTTTTTGCTGAAAAATTTCCATTTAAGTAGATCCCGCAGATCGCCTTTAACCAGATGAGTGAATGGGTTTTTAAAAAAGTCGTTTCCGTGATGCAATTTCTCCTGAACGATCTGTCGTAAGCTCATCCCTTTTATATCCGGTTTGGCCATATCTATGTGCTCCGAAGCGCTCAATTTGTTCAAAAAATAAGAAGGAAATAAAAGCCAAAAGAGCGCGGAAGCTTTAATTGCCTTCATCAATTTTTTTATAAAAGATCGTCTATTCATTAAAAAAGTAATTTAATTAATCGGTTAAACTTAACGCAAGATTCAGGTATTAGGAAATATAAGAAAAATATAGGGTGTGTCAAATGATTAGTTTCCATCCATAAATGGCCTAAATTACTCATTTCTGGATTGGAAACACTTTTAGG
>JAFDFT010000645.1 GCA_019309685.1 Deltaproteobacteria bacterium | reverse complement strand
GATACAACCCTGATGGGTTTTTTATGGATAGATAAGTCTTGTCCACGTGAATCGGTGAATTCTACAGGATAGGATAGGGCAGGGTAGTTTAGCCAAAGAGTAATAAATAAAACTGTAAACAGTAATCTGGCTGATTTGATGAGGAATTGTTTTTTAATATTCATTTCATACCTATTTTTTTATTGAAAATGTGCACAAAAAAATCAAGGACATAGCCGTTAAGCTAAAAGACTGTGAACGTCGAACATCGAACGTTAAACGTCGAATTTTGAATAAGGTATTCTGCCAATATATAAATCGGAGGAGCAAAGCGATTTCATCATTCGATCTGGCTTCGCAAATGCTATGCCAAGACACGTGTTCAACGTTGGATGTTCAATGTTCGACGTTCAAAAAACGCTTTGCTCTGCCGTTCTGTATTCTCTTATCATAAACATTTTATTGTTTAATCTTATTACGATTTTATAAACTGTAATTATTGCTACTCCGGCACATGAACCATCCAGATGGATAATCTCTCCTGGGTTGTATATTAATAATCATACCTCAACCCTAAGAAAAAGCTTCTTCCTGGCATGGGATAGTCATTTACGTATTCATAATCTTTATCAAACAAATTTTCGATTTCAGCTTTAAGGGTAATGTCTCCGAAATTTTCAGTATCAACAATTTTTTTAGCGATAGTCAGGTTGGCAACACTAAAAGACCCTTTTTCGATTACAGGAGCAGGGTAACCTGCTCGCCAATCGTCAATATCCTGTTTGCCGATATATGCAATGTTCAGGTTTGCATAAAGTCCGTTATAATCGGATAAAGTAATACCATAGGATACGTTCCAATCCGATATGTATTTAAGGTTTTCATCCGTTTCTTTATCTTTGTACTCGTTAAGATAAACAAAACCGGCATAAGGTTTTAGCTGAAAATCCCAGTCAAAAAGAAAGCCAATATCATATGACAGCTCTCCTTCGAAACCGGACACTGAAAATCCCAGTCAAAAAGAAAGCCAATATCATATGACAGCTCTCCTTCGAAACCGGACATTTCAGCTTTGCCGACATTCTCCCATGTGATGTCGCCGGACGGTAGAGATTTAGTCTCGATCTTATCTTCGAAATCAGTAGTAAAATAAGTTAAGGAAAGGTTAAGGCTGGCAAGAGAGAAATCAAAACCACCTTCATAGGTCTCACTTTGTTCAGGGTCAAGATTTGGGTTGCCAATGTAATTTCCAAACCATCCGGGATAATTCGCAGCGAGTTCGTCAGCAGACGGCATCCTAAACGCCTCTCCATAGTTGGCTCTGATTTTTAAATAGTCTGTGAGGAGGTAGGCAGCACCGAACCTGGGAGAAAGGTTGTTGTCGTCTTCTTTTCCACCTTCACCTTCTTTAACTTCAACTTCATATTTGTCGTATCTCAGGCCGCCGGAAAAAATAAGCCTTTTGTCAAGAAGCCTGGTTTTAGCCAGGAGAAAATATGCCGGGTTGTCATATTCAGTACTCTTCGGACTGTATGTGTCATCTTCTGTTTTGTAGTTCATCCAGTCGAAACCGGTTGTAACAAGTAGATATTCCTGATTTAAAGATACCTGTGCTTGTGCTCCTTTATGATCTGTTGTTACTTTACGTGGAAGACCATCGTCCCAGCCGTCCGGGTTACTTTCTATGGGATCAAACCATTTGTCTTTATTTTTCCCTTCGTAATATTTAGCTTTCCAGGAAAAAAGGCCTTCTGAAGTTCTACCGTCGTAAGTAAGGTCTAATGATCGATTGTTTGAATCGTTATAATCATCAAGATCATTCTGGTAGAGAGCGTCGGGATTGCCGACTCCATCGGAATCGAAATTTGTGTAAATTAAACCTACACGATTTCCTGGTAAAAATTCGGCACCGATATTTAAACTGTAGTTATCTTTCCGGCGATAACCTGTGTTATAGTATATATCACCCTCAATGTTACCGGCAGTATTATAATCATCCATGCTTGACCTGGTAAAGCTGCCTGAAAAGTCAAACATATTAATCTTTCCGGATAAACCAGCACTCTTTTCCGTATAATCG
>JAFDFT010000380.1 GCA_019309685.1 Deltaproteobacteria bacterium | reverse complement strand
AGCTTCCCCGGCGACGGGATCTACGCTTCGCTCCGACAAAGCATCAAGGGTGAAGCCGTAATAATCTACTGCGAATCCTTGATAACGCAGAAGATGGGGTATCATCGGCTTTCCAGGAGGGTAAATAAAATGAAAATAAAGAATGATATTTATACCTCATCTATAGACTATAGAAGATATACAAAAAATATGAATAAACCAAGCTATACCCTTAACCCCTATGTAATTAGTAAAAGTTTTTCATTTTATTTACGCTCATTTGAGGTGGTATTAACAAAAGGTGCTTCTCATGAATGATCACGCGACAAAAAATTCAGCATTGATAATAGCTACACTCATGTCATTTTTGTCCCCATTTTTGATCTCAGCAGTCAATATCGCATTGCCCGCAATACAAAAAGAATTTTCAGTGAACGCGGTTTTGTTAAGCTGGGTGGCCACATCATACATTCTTGCTGCTGCTGTTACCCTTTTGCCTGCTGGCAAAATCGCTGATATCTACGGGAGAAAAAAAATCTATGTATGGGGAGTTTTACTGTTTACGGGATCCACCTTTATAAGCGCTTTCGTTCAGTCCGTTCATATGCTTATTTTCTTTCGCGTTATCCAGGGCATCGGCGGCGCCATGGTCTCTACAACGGGAATGGCGATTATAACATCTGTTTTTCCTTTAAAAGAAAGGGGTAAGGCAATTGGTATTAATGTGGCTGCTGTTTACCTGGGGCTTTCTTCGGGTCCTTTTATTGGCGGCCTTTTGACGCAACACCTGGGATGGAGAAGTATTTTTATCGTTAGCACACCCCTGGGCCTGGTTTCTGTCCTTCTAGTGTTTCTTTTCTTAAAAGGAGAATGGGCTGACGCCAAAGGTGAAACTTTTGATATGAGGGGAAGTTTTATTTATTGTATTTCTCTGGTTGTATTAATGCATGGAATATCGAATCTGCCTGACACTATTGCCGTTGGTAGTGTCATCCTAGGATTTTTAGGTTTTGTATGTTTTGTATGGAATGAAATCAAAATAGAAAATCCAATATTTGAAGTTCGGTTATTTAAAAATAACCGTGTTTTCACCTTTTCCTGTTTGGCCGCACTCATTAACTATGCAGCTACCTTTGCGGTTACCTTTCTATTAAGTCTATATTTGCAGTACATCAAAGGGTTTAGCCCCCAAACAGCCGGCCTTATTTTAATGGCACAGCCAATCATGCAGGCTTTATTTTCCCCTTTTGCGGGCAGGCTTTCTGACAGGATTGAACCGGGAATTATCGCTTCTTTCGGAATGGGCCTTACTGTACTGGGACTTTTTGCCCTGATTTTTATCGGGTATGACTCAACACCCGCCTTTATAGCAGGCATATTAATACTGTTGGGCCTGGGATTCGCCCTTTTCTCCTCTCCAAATATGAATGCTATTATGAGTTCTGTTGAAAAACAGTATTATGGCATCGCAGCAGGGTCGGTGGCAACCATGAGGACTGTTGGCATGACAATAAGTATGGCCATTGCGACCTTGATATTTGCAAGCAATCTGGGGAAAGCCGAAATAACGCCCCACGTTCATCCGGAATTTATTAAAAGTGTCAGATTGTCATTTATTGTCTTCACGGTTCTCTGTTTGGCAGGTGTTTACTTTTCAGCAGCAAGAGGAAAGCTGTGGCTCAAGAAGAAGTAAGAGCGTTGTTGGTTTAAGGAGGACTCAAATCCCTTCCTCTAAACTGATTTCAGTTTTAAGTGCTTAACTAATGAAAAATTTTAATCAAACGTTATGCTCAGATCAGGCACAACACAACTTTTCTGTATACGAGCCTGAAGAGTATAAAAGCAATGCCTAGGGCCGATTACTCATTAAATCGGTCGGTGACAATTTCCATTGCGTCTACAAGAATGCTGATGATTTCATCGATATCTTTCTTTGTTGTACAGAGCGGCGGCGACAATGATATGTTTTCCCAAAGCGCGCGGGCGATAAGCCCCCGATTATAGCACTCGCTGGCAACAGCAGCAGGAAACACCATCGGCCGCCCACCAGCAGGTTCCTTTGTTCCGGGCATCGCACACTCAATAGAAGCAAACATGCCCAGGCCCCTTATCTCAGCTGCCATGGGATTTTCTGCAAAAGTACTGCGAAGACTGTCAAGCATATAGTCCCCCACAACTTTGCTGTTTTCTACGAGTCCTTCTTTTTCAATAATATCAATGTTTGCAAGGGCGGCGGCACATGATGTAGGGTGATTGTTGTAAGTAAGGCCGCCCATAAAAGGAAGACCTTTGGGAGACTTATCTCTGATAGTTTCATAGACTTTCCTGTTGGCCGCTACTGCGCCGAGAGGCAGGTAGCCGCTGGTGATTCCCTTGGCCATGGATACAAAATCCGGTAATGTGTTCCAGTGCTCCATGGCAAACCATTTTCCTGTTCTGCCGAAACCTGTAATTACCTCGTCGAGTATCAGCAATACGTTATTCGCGCGACATATCTCTTCAACGCGCGGGAAATACTCAGCCGGAGGCGGAATGATGCCGCCAGTCCCGAGAACAGGTTCCGCAACAAGAGCTGCAACTGTATCCGGACCCTCACGTTTGATTACGGCGGCAACATCTTCAGCGCATTCAAAACTGCATCCTGGATAGGTTTTGTCAAACTCGCACCTGAAGCAGTACGGTGCAGCCACCGGGATATGCAGCGGGTCAGGTGCAGCGAATATGTGATAGGCTGGAAGTGTTGTAGCACTGCCGGCCGCACGGGTAATGCCATGATAGGACCAGCGGCGGGAGAGGATCTTTTGGCGTTTTTCCTCACCGCAAACAGCATGGTAAAGTCTGGCCATCCGAAAGGCCGTTTCGTTGGCGTCCGAACCGCCTGTAGTAAACATAAAATGGTCGAGTCCCCGCCCGGCGGGCATAATCCCCGCGAGGCGTTCCCCCAGCTTTATGGCGGGCTCGTTGGAAAAATTCCAGAAAGACGGATAATAAGACAGACGCTTCATCTGAGCAGCCACTGCCTCCCCAATTTCAGTGCGCCCGTGCCCGACATTGATATTAAATAGTCCGGAAAATCCGTCTATGATGCTGCGTCCATCAGCGGTTTCAAGGCGTATGCCATCTCCCCCAGTAAAAATTTGCGGTCCTTTTTTTTCATGGACGCGAAATTCTGTTACCGGATGCATCAGATGGGCACGATCCAGATCTGACAGGCTTTGGAAAGTATCTTTCATTTTAAACCTCTCTATTAATTGTATTATGCCTGCATGCGATATAGAAGGAACAGCAGTTTTCCCTAAATAATTATATAAAAATTAAACCATACGCAAGCCATATTTGAGAAGAAGCTTCATCCTGATAAAGAAGTCTGGATCAGAATCCAGCCATAGAAAATTTGTCGGTTGTAATTACGAAGACTAGCTCACCCGTTAAAGGTGATAGCCTCTATTTAAGGTGAAAGTTTTTGGATACATCAATTTTTTCCAGACACTTGCTGAATAGACCCTATCCATATGAAAATAATTGATATTTCAAGTTTCACATGGTAT
>JAFDFT010000379.1 GCA_019309685.1 Deltaproteobacteria bacterium | reverse complement strand
AATATACATAACGATCATTGACCGTATACACAGCCGTCATCATCCGGCTTGACCGGGTGATCCAGGGTTACAGATAAAATTTTACGTTTATACTTAAGTAAAAAAGGATGCATAGAATACGTTGGTATCTGGATACCCCGGATGAGAGACTGTGTCACAATTGATATTTTCTAACTTCGCTAAAAATAAGGCTTCGTAGTTTGGCCGATATTGCGTAATTTTTCAATTTTAGGGGTCAGACCCCTCAGAAAAATGGGCTCAAATGAGCTAGTTTTTAATTACGACACAGTCTCTAAACCGTGGTATGACGAAATGAGAAAGAATTAATTTATTGACTTAAATATGTTTATTTGTCTTTCGTAGATAACCGGGTATCAATATTTCACCCGCTTCCCCTTAATTTCACATGCATGGAGTTGTGCGCAGAATAAGCTAAAAATAATTCGACAAAATAAGCTAATTATGATAAAGCAAAATAAGCTAATTTAAAATCGACTTAAAAAGCTAATAATTGCCCAGCATAGAAACTTAAAAAAAGTAAATAACCATGACCTCTCCGCATGAAAAACTTGCTGAATCTCTTGAGAAATTGCGAACACTGCAAAAAGGCGGTGGAGTTGCTATACGTTCAGGTGATTTAACTCGAACGCATCGAGAACGCCTGGTTAAAAATGGCTTCTTGAAAGAGGTGATGAAGGGTTGGTATGTTTCCGCCCGGCCGGATGAAATCGCCGGTGAGAGTACAGCGTGGTATGCATCATTCTGGGCCTTCTGCGCTGAATATTTGGATGAACGTTTTCGTTCGAATTGGAGTATCGCTCCAGACCAATCACTATTGCTGCATGTCGGGAACATGACAGTTCCACGTCAATTACTTGTCCGGTCACCGAAAGCCCGGAACAAAATCACACCATTGCCGCATAGCACCTCGGTATTTGATATGCGTGCTGCTCTTCCCGAAGCTGGACACGTTACAGTAAAGGATGGCCTGCGCATGTTCTCTATACCAGCGGGCCTGGTAAACTGTGGCCCGGGATTTTATTTACAGAATCCTACGGACGCACGAGCGGCTCTTGCAATCATACGTGATGCATCTGAAGTGCTTACGTTGCTCCTTGAAAGCGGGCGAACAACGGTTGCTGGGCGTCTTGCAGGAGCGTTTCGAGCGATTGGACGCGACCGTATTGCCGACGATATTGTCAAAGCGATGCAAGCTGCGGGCTATGACATTCGCGAAAAGAATCCGTTTGATGATACAATAGATTTGATCTTCCCGTCGCGCCAGCAGTCACCGTATGTAAACCGCATTCGTATAATGTGGCAACAGATGCGAAAACCAATCCTTAATAAATTTCCGGCAGCTCCTAACCTTCCTTTAGACATCGATGCCTATCTCAAGGCTACCGATGAAAATTACATTACAGACGCCTACCATTCGCTATCTATTGAAGGCTACCAGGTAAGTCCTGAATTGATAGATAGAGTCCGCAACGGCGAGTGGAACCCCGATGAGAACAAGGACGATCAAGAACACCGGAACGCCTTAGTTGCTCGCGGTTACTGGCAGGCCTATCAATCCGTCAAGAAAAGCGTACGTAAGGTATTGGAGGGAAAAAATCCTGGAACGGTTGTTGATGATGACCACGGCGACTGGTATCGCGAAATGCTTGGGCCGAGTGTAACAGCCGGTCTTTTAAAAGCTGCGGACCTTGCCGGCTACCGAAACGATCAGGTATATATACGCCGCTCAATGCATGTGCCGCCGCGTTATGAAGCGGTGCGAGACTGTATGCCGGTATTCTTTGATTTGCTTAAACAAGAATCGGAACCATCCGTGCGTGTTGTACTGGGGCATTTTATCTTCGTATATATCCATCCGTACATGGATGGCAATGGTCGTATCGCAAGGTTTCTAATGAATGTGATGCTTGCATCGGCAGGGTACCCCTGGACCGTTATTCCACTTGATAAGCGAAATGACTATATGGGCGCGTTGGAAAGTGCAAGTGTAAATCAGGATATTGTTCCGTTTGCAATTTTTCTTGGACATCTTGTTTATAAAAGTTTAAAAGGTAAACAAGTATTATAGACCTAAAAAACTTATGCTCTTGGAACTTATTATCGTTAACTTATAGATGGATATTGATCTTCATTGAGATATTTTATAAGACGGTTCGAAAACGTGCGGGACTATGGAGGAGAGGTGTTTATTTACTTGACCCACTGTAATAGAGGACAATAATAAAGAGGTGTGCCATGGCCAATGGATATACAGGAACCATCGTAAGGGTGGATTTAACCACCGGTAAAATCGACAAACTGGAACTCCCTGAAGCGTTTTATCGTACCTACATGGGCGGCAGCGCTGTGGGTGCCTATTTTCTTTTGAAAGAATGCCCGGACGACCTGGACGCCCTGAACGATAAAAATGTTCTCACCATTGCACCGGGTGTGACCACCGGCGCGGCAGTCAGCGGTGTCAGCCGGTGCGGAATCACGGCGTTATCACCGGAGACCGGCGCCATCGGAGATACCCAGGCCGGTGGTAGTATCGGACCAGCAATCAAAAGGGCCGGCTATGATGCCATCGTAATTACCGGCAGGGCGGAATCACCTTCATATGTTTGGATTGAGGATGAAGAGATTCAGATCAAAGATGCCAATCATCTCTGGGGGAAAACGATTCTCGAAGTGCATGATATACTTACGGGCGAGCTGGGGAAATCGAAACTCAGTATTCTTCAATGCGGCCCTGCAGGCGAAAACCTGGTTCGCTTCGCCTGCCTCATGGCAGACCTCAATGACGCGGCAGGCCGCACCGGGATGGGGGCAGTATTTGGCAGCAAAAACCTCAGGGCCATCGCGATCCGGGGAACCGGTCAGGTTACATTTGCCGATTCCGCTGGTCTGAAAAAACTGGCCCGTCTAGCCACACAAAGGCTGCCGGACGCGGGTTTTCCTTCAATTCTCAAGGAGTTTGGCACACCGGGGGTGCTGGCGCCTCAAACCGAAGGCGGGAATCTTGCCACTCACAATTTTTCACGCAGCTTTCACAAGGATTACCAGAATCTGGATGGTCGCACCTTTACGCCAGAAATAGGTGCCGGTCAGACCACCTGCTTTGGCTGTGTGGTGGGATGCCGGAAAAAGGTGAAAGCAGAAACACCCTACACGGTAACCGACAGACTGGGTGGGCCGGAGTTTGAAACCCTGGGGCTTTTGGGGTCCAACCTGGATATCACAGACGCCGTGGCGGTCGCAAAAGCCAACGAGCTGTGCAACAACTACGGACTGGATACGATCGGAACGGGCGGTGTAGTGGCCTTTGTTTTCGAAGCCGTGGAAAAGGGATTGATCCCTTCTGATGACGTCGGCCATCCAGACTTGCGCTTTGGCAATGCAGACGCTTTATTTTGGTTGATTGAAAAAATAACGGCGCGTGAGGGAATCGGTGATGTACTTTCTGACGGGTTGACATCTGCGGTAAAGGCCTTCGGTGAAAAGACCGCACCATTCGCCATCCATGTCA
>JAFDFT010000043.1 GCA_019309685.1 Deltaproteobacteria bacterium | reverse complement strand
AACGCCGTGCCCCTCAGCCATGCCGTTATCTTTTCACAAGACATGACACGTGAGAATCAGACATTGCGAATCGCTAAGGCAACCCTTGATCATCTTCCTCGGGTTGTGGAGTTGATGCGGGAGCTTGCAGAGTTCGAGAAGCTACTCAATGAATTCCGGGTGACAGAGGAACTGTTAGAGCGTTACCTGTTCGGAGATAATGCAGCGGCAGAACTGCTTATTGGATATGTGGGCAACGAGATCTGTGGCTACGCGCTTTACTTCCACAACTTCTCCACATTTCAAGGTCGGCCAGGAATGTACTTGGAGGACGTTTACGTTCAGGCTGACGCGCGGGGGCAGGGACTTGGCAGGGCCCTTCTGATCGAGGTCGTCCGGATTGCACAAGAAAGGGGATGCCGGAGATGTGAATGGCTCGTGCTCGATTGGAATGAAAGGGCAAAACAATTTTATGAGTCCCTGGGAGCGAAGCCCCTCAGTGACTGGAGTCTATATCGGATGGATGAAGACGCTCTGAACAGATTGCTGGCTGATGTAAAGTGAAAGAGGGGTCTGAAAAAGTGTTCAGCCCTTGATATAGGACATTTTGTTGTGTGGGATTGAATTCCGAGGTGATACTTTGAGACATGGCCAGACCGCTTAGAATAGAGTACAAGGGCACTTTTTACCATGTAACGGCACGGGGTAACGAAAGAAAAATGGCAAACGGCTGAGGAGGAGGGAAAAAAATATTATCGATAGTATATCCTATGTCAAGGGCTGACCCCCTCTTACTTTGATAAACTTATGAAGATATCGGATTGCGCAGAAACACATGGTAATGCACATTTATTTTGGTAACTACTATGTCTCGAAAATCAATGATTATGCTTGGAATGATTATCGGCTCCCTTGCAGGCGGGTATATGCCCGCTCTACTGGGAGCTGATGCATTTTCTCTGACCTCATTGCTTGGAAGTGTTGCTGGTGGAATACTCGGCATATGGATAGCATACATGCTTACCCGCTAGGGGTTCAGGAAAAGTGGAAATAGGGGACGTCCCACAAACCGATGGGCAAGCATGGGAAGAAAAGTGCGAAAGGGTCATTAGGAATGAAGATTGATTCGGTATTACTGGCGCCGGGTTTGGGAGCCTTTTTTTACGACGACCAGTCGGCCATTTCAAAAGGCGCTTTACAAGACGGGGAATGCTATGTCGGCAAACCATTAACACCAGGGTTTAAAGCGATCCGAATACCTGCCGCCACGCTGAGTATAGGACTGGTTCTGGAAAATGGTTTTATCGCCTGGGGAGATATGATGAGCGTGCAGTATGCCGGTGCCGCCGGTCGGGATCCGGTGTTTGATCCCAAAGGACACAGCAATTGGATCCGGCGATATCTGGTTCCGCTGTTAAAAGGACTTTCGGTCAATAGTTTCACATCCAATGCCGATGCGCTTTGTCAGCGTACATTTTATGACCTGCCAATGCATAAGGGGATGCAGTACGGGTTGACCCAAGCGCTATTAAGAGCGACGGCTTATATTCAAAAACGTCCCATGGCCGGAATCATCTGCGCCGAATATGGTCTCCCGGTGGTTATTAAGCCGGTACCGATTTTCGGACAATCCGGCGATGAGCGGTATCGCAATGTGGATAAAGCCATCCTGAAAAAAATCCCTATACTGCCGCATGGCTTGATTAACAGCAAGGAAAAGTTCGGCGAGGCGGGCGAAACATTTATTGATTATGTGAGGTGGGTGGTACAGCGGGTGCAAAGCGTGGGCGGTTCCGATTATAAGCCGATTCTCCACTTCGACCTCTACGGCATGGCTGGCAAAGCTTTCGATCTGTCGGTGGCAATCATTGCCGATTATTTGTTCAAGGTAGAAAGGGCTGCCGCCCCACTCCAGCTCAGAATCGAGAGCCCGGCAGATTTCGGAAGCGTTAAAGAGCAGATCGCAGGTTTGGCCCAGTTGAGGCAACAATTGCATAATCGCGGTAGTCGATTAAAAATTGTAGCCGATGAGTGGTGCAATACCCTATCTGATATTCAGATGTTTATCTCCGGCAAGGCGGCAGATTTGATCCAAATCAAAATGCCGGATTTGGGTGGAATCCAAAATAGTATTTCAGCCGTCAACTGTTGCCGTGAAGCCGGTGTGGGGGCCTATCTGGGCGGTAGTTGTGCCGAGACGGATATTTCCGCGCGCGTTGCGGTTCATGTGGCCATAGCAACTCAGGCCGATATGCAGCTTGCCAAGCCGGGAATGGGCTTAGACGAAGGAATAATGACCGTCACGAATGAACAGAACCGCCTGCTGGCGGAACTATCAGCACGAAAAGAGAAAAACATCGATTAATTCCCTATATAAACGATACGGGATTGGGAGATGCTTTAAATATTCCAGGGGAGGTATAAGGCTATTCTAATTGATAAGGATAATTATCTTATTGAGTCAAGGGCTGACCCCTTTTCTCTCACCGGTTGAGGAGAAGAGTGTGATCCCCTGGGAAGAGATCGACCGGGCGGAAATCCCCGGACATGAAGGAGAAGTCACACTGCTGAAGCGAGGCACGGAATTCTCGATGCGAACCGCAGGAACAGATCTGATGAACAGCCGCCTCCACGGTTCCGAATGTGCGCTGGCTGAGCTCACATGCAGCCGTATTAAACGAAAATCCGGCCTGAGGATTCTTATTGGAGGTCTCGGTATGGGCTACACCCTGGCGGCAGCGCTTGAACAATCGGAGCCGGATACACTCATCACCGTATCCGAACTGGTCCCGGCTGTGGTCAGATGGAACCGGGAACACCTGGGGCACCTTGCAGGAATGCCGCTGGATGCAGGAATGCCGCTGGATGATCCCCGGGTATCCGTCGAAGAAGAAGATGTGGCGGAAACCATCAGGAAAAGAAAATCCGCCTGGGATGCAATACTTCTTGATGTAGACAACGGTCCTGACGGGCTTACCCGGAAAGCCAATGACCGCCTCTACGGCAGATCCGGTCTGAAAACGTCCTTTTCCGCTCTCCGCCCCGGAGGGATTCTGGCCGTCTGGTCTTCCAGAGCAGACGAGGCATTCACCCGTCGCCTGAAGCAGTGCGGATTCCAGACGGAAACCGTAACCGTACCAGCCCGCAAATCCGGAAAAGGCGGCAGGCACACAATCTGGCTTGCAGGAAAACCCTGATCGCACTATACCCTAACGTTAGGCATATCATCTTGAGCCATGAGGCAAGAGGAAATTGAAACTAAAATCGCATTTCAGGAACAGACCATCAAAGACCTGAATGATGTGCTTTGCGAACAGCTGCAGGAGATCGAAAGGCTCGACTCCATCTGTGTGACGCACTGGTGAAACGGGTAAAGAACTCTCAGAGTTCACCCCGGGAATCAATGCACCGGCAAATGAAAAGCCGCCCCATTATTAACAGCAGCACCAAGCTCATAAAAGAAACAAAGGAATTTCCAAATGACTGGCGGAACAAAAAGAGCCGATATTCTAGCCGGCCTGAAAGTTTCCATTGTATTAAAGCAGGACCAGAAAACCGGAAAGGTTACCGAAGGCATCGTCCGGGATATTATGACAAAATCCGCCACACATCCCCACGGGATCAAGGTTCGCTTGGGAAACGGCCTTGTGGGGAGGGTCAAAACCATTCACGGCTGACCTCAGATCAACTCTCTGACAGAAAGACAAAAAGAAGTACTTTAATTAAGAGGGGGTCGGGCCACACTAACTATATAGAACTGTTTAAAGTACATTCGTAATAAAGGGGGTCCCTCAGGGGTGTTCCCCTTTACACCCGCCCGCCGCTTATGGCTGCGTTAGTGCGCACTACACTAAACTAACAAGAACAAAGTGGAGGATATTATGAAATTGCGAAAAGTAAACGTGGATGGGCTTGCCCGGCTTCCGGCGTTCAGCCATGCGGTAGTTGCAGGTGACTTCATCTATGTTTCCGGCACATTGGGTGTGAAACCAAAGTCGATGGATCTGGTCGAGGGCGGCACCGGGCCGGAAACCACTCAGACACTCCGGAACATTGAGGCCATTCTGAAGGAGTGTGATGCGTCGCTGGATGATGTGGTGAAGGTCAATATTTTTCTCGCAGAAATGAGCATGTTCGCAGAAATGAACGAAGCCTATCTTGGAATTATGGGCTCTGATCCCCCAGCACGAATCACGGTGGGCGGAACGGAATTAGCGCTTGGAGCTGCCGTCGAGATCGACTGTATTGCCTACAAGTCACGGAAGTAGTGATAGAAATTTCAAGATGATCCCAACCCACTTTGTGATTTTTTGGCAGATGAGCTGTTTTTTTCTCGCATTTAGTAAAAATCCGGGTCCAGAGGGCCCGGCTTTTTTGTGTACGATGTCCTCTGTAGGGTCCGTTCCCCGAACGGACCGAACCCCGAACGGACCGAACCCCGAACGGACCGAATGGCGAATATGCCGGTTTCAGCACGTTCAGGGACCGTGCCCTACATCTTCGGCTGGATTACTTCAATTCATAGTAATCATTGATTAAATTCCTTTTGAGAAATTCGGATAGACCTCTTTTTATGTTTAAATAAATTTCTCCTGGTCCGGGTCTAAAGGATCTTCCTGACTTCTTCGACGATCCTGGGAAGAAGCTCTCCGGTCTTTCCCTGGATCAGGTAATCCGATATCGTACCGGTAAGCGGGGTTGATTCCGCGTTTACCTCGATAATGGTGACTTTCTGCCGGGGCTCGCCGGAATAGGAAGTCCTGAAGCGACTGATACCGAATTTGGCCAGAGTGGGCAAATCAGCAAAAGGATAAACGACCGCAGAGGTGCCGCAGATTAACATTAAATCGCATTTCAGGGCTTCTTCTTCGCTTTTGTTTCGGACATCTTCGGGAATCGGTTCCCCGAAAAACACCCCGTCGTCCTTAATGATTCCGCTACACTCGCATAAAGGGGGGAGATTGCTTTTTGCACTGAGGTTGTCCAGGTCGATCTCATCCGGTGTAAAGCGATTTGCACATTTAATACACCTGAACTTGTTGATAACACCGTGATACTCTACCACATTTGTGTTTCCTGCCTTTGTATGCAATCCATCTACGTTCTGGGTGAGGACGGATTTAAGAACCCCTGTTTTTTCCAGTTCGGCCAATGCGAAATGGCCGGGATTGGGCAAGACCTTGTTCAATTCGCCGAACATCTCAAACATCCGTCTCATTGCACTATCCGGATCAATTCTCTCCTCCCAAAATTTGCGCGGATTAATCTTGAACATTTCATAGGCTTCATAAGCTTTTTTCTCAGCCTCAGGGTCTTGGGTCCAAATGCCATCGGGTCCTCTGAAGTCAGGAATACCCGATTCCGTGGACATGCCAGCCCCCGTTAAGGCGATGGCATGCTCGCTTTGGACCAAATCTTCGGCAGCCCTTTTAATTAGATCATTCATCATTGGACCTCCCTGTCTTATAAAGGTTTACAATATGAACGGATGGCGCCATGACGGACACCTTTTGTATTATATCAAATAAAAAGACCGGGATCAATATGGGGTTAGGAGAGGATATAGGGGACGGGCATTGATATATTGATTGACATGATGAAATTAGTCGGCTATTCAGATTGGTATGCCATGAAAAGCCAGAATTGATGCTGCGGGTGTGCTTCACCACATCATTGTGCGCGGAATCGAGCGCCGCAGAATTTTTTGGAACGATGCGGACCGCGTGAAAAGAGGGACGGGGTTGAAATGGCGCGTTTCTGTTGAAATAGAAAGAAGCGAAAGAGGTGGCTTTTCGATACGAATTTATATTTTAGGACACTCATGGGCGGAATAATCCAGCCAAAAGGAACCAAAGGCAGTTTAAAATGGATTCAGGGAGGAAATTGATGAATCGTCTTGATGTAGATCCTTCAGCATTTGTAGAAAATAGTGCTAAAATTCTTGGTGAAGTAACTATTGGAAAAGATTCAAGCGTTTGGTTTAATGCAGTAATAAGGGGCGATGAGGGGCCTATTGTGATCTGTAAAAGTAGTAATATCCAAGATTGTTGTGTCCTTCATTCAGATATGGGAATAGGGATAGAGGTTGGGAATTGGGTTACTATTGGACATGGAACAGTTATAAGAGGAGCAAAAATAGGACATGATAGCATGGTTGGTATGAACTGCACCGTGATGACAGGGGTTGTCATCCCTGAGAACTGTATTGTTGGCGCCCATAGTTTCGTTCCTTATAACACTCAATTTCCCCCCAATACGCTGATATACGGATCCCCGGCGAAGGTCGTTCGTGAGTTGAATGAAAACGAGATCCAAAGCAGTCGCGTTGCTTGTGAAGTTTATTTCGAACTGGTCGAGCGTTATCGCTCAGGAAACATAACAACTTTTCAAAATAATTCAGTTGTCGATTATGGACAAACTTATGGATGCTTTTGAAAAGAAGAGCAGATAACAATTTTGTTTGTCATTACATGGATTGACTTTACTGCTGATAGCAGTAAAATTTTCTTAACGAATCCGGGCAATGACGCGAATCTCTACTCTTGCTCCCGGTACGGCTAATTCGGTAATACCTATGGCCGTCCATGCCGGCCAGGGTTCGCTTAATACTTCGTCACGGATTTTCATAAACGCCTGTATATGTTCACTCAAATTGACGTGATAGCTGGTATACTCAATGATGTCATCGAAACCAAGGCCGGCCTCTTTAATCACTATTCCAACGGCTTGCCATGCTTTTCGAAATTCATCTTCGGCGTTTTGGGGCACCGAGTGATCCGGGTTGGTCCCTATCTGTCCGGAGCACACTAAAATGCCACCACTTTTTACAGCTTGTGCAAAATGAAAGTTGTTATAAGCTGATTTGCCAGATTCAGGGACGACTGTGTCAATACTCATTTTAATTTCCTTTATTTTAGGTAATCGTTAGATGTGGAAGTAAACTACCACCCGCATAGCGGGTGGCTTTCTTTTCCCTCAAAGCGGGAAAAAAGGGGGCACGCCAGTGCCTCAAAGTTTCAGTTTTATCCCGGTGCGAAGCACCGGGGGTTTTTAAAACAAATAACTTGAATTTAAGCAACGGCAGAGCCATAAAGACCCTGCCCATATCCATACATTAAATTGATGTTTTTGTTCAGTCATCACGGAAATTTGATTTACCGTGGTCATACATCAAAAACACAACTAATACAACAAATCGTAATTATTGAAGCCTCCCCGTAAAGAATCCTGGCCCAGAGGGCCCGGCTTTGGATTTCCCCTGGAAGGGGCTAAACCACGTGCGTTTTTTATTACACAGAGAATTCAGAGGTCAGCAATTAGCAGTTAGCAATTGTCAATTATCAATTGTCAATTATCAATTGTTAATTATCAATTGTTAATTAGAAATCAGAAATTAGAAATGTTCGGATGTCGCTATGCGCCTACTTATCTTATCATACTGAGTGAGCCGAAGGCGAAAACCTTATTCTGGATTCTTTATCGACACATTCCGGTATAGCTAACCGCCTCTGACCTGGCCCAGAGGACCAAGTTTATTATGTTTATGTAAAAGGAAGCGGAGATGAAACTTATTTTAGCGGTTTTTTTTACTTTTATTGCCGGGGGGCTTACAGCCGGGGTATCCCCTCTGGCTGTTGGTGCGTTTGTTGACGATCTTGGTTTTACTGAGGCGGCCGCCGGCAGTCTGGTCACTTTTGAAATGACCGCGATGTGTGTTGCCGCCATGCTATTGGCAAATTTGATTTCCAGGACATCCCGACGAAGATGGGCATATATTGGCGCTGTTGTAACCGTTATAGGACAATCGGTTTCGACATATTTCTCTGATTTTCAAACACTTACTATTATTCGCATCGTGACCGGTCTTGGTGAAGGAACCTGCTTTGCAACGGCATCCGCTGCAGCAGCAGGAGCAGCAGAGCCGGATCGCCTTTTTGCCCAGGTCATGTTTTTTCAGATGATATTATGGGGGATACTACTTGCGGTATTGCCGGTTGTTATTTTATCATACGGCTGCGCCGGGTTGTTTTGGACACTTGCCTTACTAACCGTCATGGCCATGCCCTGTATGGCCTGGTTACCTGATCTGGATATGATTCAAAAGAACAGACAAAAAGGCAGGACCCCGCATATGAAGACAGGAATTATGACAATGATGGCGTTTTCCGTAATTTCGGTTACCGGTAGTGCGGTGTGGAGCCTGAGTGAACGCATCGGTCTGAAAACCGGGCTTAATTTAAAAGCGGTTGGTATGATTCTCGGCATAGCCACCATTGCCGGTATTGCTGGTTCAGGCGCAGCAGCCTGGTTGGGAATAAGATGGGGTCGCCGCCTACCACTTTTTTTTGGTATTGGTGCCAGCACGTTTGCCATGGTCATGATTGCGGCAATTTACGAACCGATCAGCTTTACGACCAATCAGGTCATCTGGGGTGTGGCCTATGCATTCATGACACCGTATATGATGGGCGTGGCCGCGGCGCTTGATCCTCTCGGCCGGTGGACAGCCACTGCCTCCGGTGTTACGATAGGCGCTTCTGCATTGGGCCCCATTATAGGCGGAATGCTGATAGGCTGGGGGCTTGCACTGGTATCCGGTTTGTCCGGAATATTCACCTTTGTGCTCTTATTACCGGTACTCAGATATGTGGATGAGCGGATAGCAGATAATAACGAGCATACGTAAAAATCCGTATCCAGAGGGCCCGGCTTTTTTGTGTACGATGTCCTCTGTAGGGTCCGTTCCCCGAACGGACCAAATAGCGAACGGACCAAATAGCGAACGGACCGAACCCCGAACGGACCGAATGGCGAACAGACCGGTTTCAGCAGGTTCAGGGACCGTGCCCTACATTTTTGGCTGGATTACTTCAATTCATAGTAATCATTGATTAAATTCCTTTTGAGAAATTCGGATAGACCTCTTTTTATGTTTAAATAAAATGGTTTCTAATTTAGACGGAAGACTGTGAGACGGGTATTGATAAAGGACAGGATGTCAATATATCAATACCCAATAATTTTACTTCGGTGGCATGTAGGCGTCCGGTGCACCCAAAGGAACATTCGGATATCTTTTCACACTCTGCTGGAAGTGCACCAGTACCTTCATAAAAGGATATTGCACCCAATTGTTGTTCGGCTCCGCCACCTGCCGCTCCTCGCGCGGATCGGTGATAAGGTTGACCACCTTTGGTACGGTGGAATAGATTTTCTTCGGGCTGTATTTTGTTTCCTGCCAAATGAAGTGGGCTTTCCAGTTACGCCATTTTATGGCATACAAATCGTTGCCCACGAATATCGGAAATCCTTCCCTGTTGGAGCCGCCTCTCTTGCCCAGGAAGAAATCCGTCATATCCGTACCGTCGATGGGCCGGTCCGACGGCACTTTCACTCCAGCTATCTTTGAGAGGGTCGGGAACAGGTCCACAATATGAACGATTTCATTACTCTTGCCGCCTGCGGGAATTTTTCCGGGCCAGCGCACGATGAAAGGCGCACGCAGGCCTCCCTCGAGGGCGGTGAAATAGGTTCCCGCCCACGGTCCGGTCCATCCGTTCATATGGCCATCACCATTATCCGGGGTTTCCGGGCCATTATCAGCCGTGAAAATAACAAGCGTATCCGGTTCAATTTCCATGTCCTTAATTGCGTTTAACAATCGGCCGACGTAATGATCCGTTTGCACCAGCATGTCCGTATACATCCCATTGCCTGATTTTCCAATGAAATCAGGGTGTGGATGGGTAGGGAAATGCATGGCCGTATAGGGGACAAAGGCGAAAAACGGTTTCCCTGCTTTATGGCTGTTCTTTATGAAGTCAATGGCCCGGCGAGTGATCTCGTCATCGATTAATCTGCGTTGCTCAAAATCATATTTTTTCAGTTTTTCCGGTTCTTGTCCTTTCCGGCTTTCCATAATCCATGGGAGTTCCGAACTCGGAACAGAACCTTTAAGATCTGAAACATTCGTCAAACCCACGATTTTTTCGGGTGAATTCCAGATGGACTCATCCGTACTGTTCGGAATGCCGTACCATTCATCGAATCCCTGATCAGTGGGAAAACGGCCTGACGTCTTCCCCAAATGCCATTTGCCAAAAGCGCCGGTGGCGTATCCTGCATCCGAGAGCAATTCGGCAATCGTGATTTCCCAGGGGACCAGCCCATAGTAGGGTAAACCAATGGGGACACTCTGGTTTCCGCTACGAATGGCAAATCGGCCTGTCATTAGGGCCGAACGGCTCGGCGTACACTGGGGCTCGGTGTTGAAGTTCTGCAGGAGGAGTCCCTCCCGGGCAAGTTTGTCGATATGGGGCGATGGAGCGCCTCTTAATTCGCCGCCGCCATAGGCGCCAAAGTCTCCCCAGCCGGTGTTATCAAGCAATATCAAAAGGATATTCGGTTTTTTCTCTTCTTGTGCGTTGACATTAGGAAGATAAAATGTCCCTGATAAGAGGGCAATTCCCATCCAAATCAGCATTGTTAGATTCCGTCTCATTTCACCTCGCTCCTGGTATGTGGTTTTAAGAGATTCGGGCCGAACTCGACGTCGGGCCGGATACAATGTTCCCCCTGGTTGTCGTGTATTAGAATGTTTTTTATGCTTCGGGCAATACCTGCCCGGGATGTTCTCCCAGACTTTCTTTGCGTTTCGCCAAACCCGGACGTGCGTATTTGAGGTGTCCCTCTTTCAATGTCCTGCCGTTTATGATGGCGTCGGACCGCAGACGGCGGCCGATGGTCCGTTCCATCTGTTTGCCCAGCCACAGAATCCGGTCAACATCGTAGCCGTGTTCAATTCCCATTTCGTCAATTTGGACCAGCGTATCTTCCAGCGTGACCAGCCCCACGTATCGGGGATCATCATAATAATATTCACCTGTTCCTTTGACCGGGCAGTCGTCCATGAAGTTGCTCGGCTGTCCGCCCAGGCCACCCAGCGTCGCCTCAAAGTTTGTGATGCCGGCTTGAAGTGCAGCCAGTACTGAGGCGGATGCAACCCGTTTGGTTTCGTGAAAGTGGGCGATATGGAGACAGGGATCCGGTATTTCATCAAGGATCATTGCAAAATAACGGTATACATCCGGTGCCGATGAACTGCCATCATGGTCCGCATGTTCAACGTCTTGGGCCCCGATGTCCAGCCATCTTTTAGTGAACTTTACGGCATCTTTCAAGTCTGTGGCACCGCCGATGGGGCTTCCCCAGATGGTACTGACCGTACCGCACATTTTAATGCCCGCGTCCGCACATTTTTTAATACAACGCTCCGCTTCTTTCCAGTATTCAGGTAATGTGGTTCCGGCATTAGCAAAATGATGCTCCTCCTCGGTGGACACCATCATCAAAACACGATCCGGTCCGATTCCTTTTTCTTTGAGTTCAATGGAGCGGTCAACGGATTTTTCACGAATGGTGACACAGGTTAAGGAGATGTCGTCATAGTTGATTCCCTTTCTTTCACACTTTTGTTTAAACCGATCTCCTCGAAGATGTGCCAGAAGTTCCTCAGCATCCCTGAACTGAGGCATGGTGTAAGGATTTCCCAGATTGGTCACTTCGATATCACGGCATCCGGCAAAGATCAGTTCCTCTAAATAAAATTTCTTGGCCGGCGTCGAGATAAACTTCTCTTCATGCTGAAAACCGTCTCGAATGGTGATGTCGCCAATAGTGACTTTTTTGGGCATACGTGGAAATATTTTCCAGTAATCATATTCAGTCATGTTGATGATTTTCCTTTCTCTCTTTGATTTCGGTTCTGTCTTTAAGTATAATGTCACCCATGTTTATTCACCTCCCTGACCCTGGTGAAACACCGGATGTTATTCTTCCCTCAATTCCGGCATATTTTCGAAATAATCGAGTGATTCAGGATTGATAAGGGCGTCCTTGTTCAGCACCGGATGCCCTTCAACAACTTTTTTAACCGCCAACTCCACCTTTTTCATGTTAAGGGTATACGGAATATCGGGTACGGCAAGAATTTTGGACGGCACATGGCGCGGAGATGCATTTTTCATTATGGCGGTTCTTATTTTGCCTTTCAAATCGTCGTTCAATGTGTTCCCCTCCGCCGGTTTCACAAACAGAATGACACGGGTATCGTTTTTCCAGGTTTGACCGATGACCAGACTGTCTTCAATTTCAGGAAACTGTTCCACCTGGCGATAGATTTCCGCCGTTCCGATGCGAACTCCGCCGGGGTTTAAGGTGGCATCCGAACGTCCATATATGACAATTCCGCCACGGTCATTGATTTTAATGTAATCACCATGGCGCCACATGCCGGGGTACACATCGAAATATGCGGAATGATATTTCTTTCCGTCGGGGTCATCCCAGAAATAGATGGGCATGGAAGGAGAAGGCGACGTGCAGACAAGTTCTCCCATCCGGTTGATCACGGATTGGCCGTTTTCGCCGAAAGCATGGACGTTCATACCAAGGGCCCTGCATTGTATTTCTCCGGCATAGACCGGCCCCATGGGATTGCCCGCAAAAAAACAACCGTTGATATCGGACCCGCCTGAGATGGAAGACAGACGAATATCGGATTTTACTGCTTCATAGATGAACTCAAACCCTTCCTCGGACAGGGGACTTCCTGTTGACAATATCGCCCTCAGCGAACTTAAGTCATACTCTTTTTTAGGAATCAGACCGGAATTTTGCAGCGCACTGATGTAACCCGCGCTGATGCCCATAACGGAAACATTTTCTTCCTGGGCCATTCTCCATAGTGCTCCAGGCTCTGGGAAAAAGGGATTCCCGTCGTATAAGACCACGGTTGCGCCTGTGGAAAGGGAACTCACCAGCCAGTTCCACATCATCCACCCGCAGATGGTGAAATAGAATATGGTGTCCTCCCTTTTTAAATCCGTATGCAGCAGCAGTTCTTTCATATGGTTGA
>JAFDFT010000042.1 GCA_019309685.1 Deltaproteobacteria bacterium | reverse complement strand
AAAGACAGAGAGCTTAAACTTAAACTTAAATAACAATTATCATTTAAAAGGACTCTTATGTTTAGTATGGGCCCACCTGGGATCGAACCAGGGACCTACCGGTTATGAGCCGGTGGCTCTGCCAGCTGAGCTATGGGCCCTCACACATCACAAAAAAATAAACTTCTAACTTCAGTTACGTCTTTTGTCAAGGACTACGTTTCAATAAAATGTTTTAGTTTTTTGCTCCTGGTTGGATGCCTTAATTTTCTTAACGCTTTAGCCTCTATCTGCCTTATTCTTTCACGGGTAACAGCAAAATCCTGGCCGACCTCTTCAAGAGTATGATCCGCTTTTTCACCAATACCAAATCGCATTCTTAAGACTTTCTCTTCTCTTGGTGTTAATGTTGCCAGTACTTTTCTCGTCTGTTCAGCCAGGTTGAGATTTACAGCAGCATCATTGGGAAGCATGAATTTTTTATCTTCAATAAAATCCCCAAGATTGCTATCTTCTTCCTCACCAATCGGTGTTTCAAGCGAAATAGGTTCTCTAGCGATTTTTAAAACCTTTCTAACCTTCTCCAGCGGTATTTCCATTTTTTCAGCAATTTCTTCAGGACTGGGTTCACGTCCCTGCTCTTGAACCAAATATCGAGATGTACGGATTAACTTGTTGATCGTTTCTATCATATGAACCGGAATACGGATTGTTCTAGCCTGATCAGCGATAGCCCTGGTAATCGCTTGTCTTATCCACCAAGTTGCATAAGTACTAAATTTATACCCCCGTCTATATTCAAATTTGTCAACCGCTTTCATCAAACCGATATTACCCTCTTGTATCAAATCTAAAAATTGAAGCCCTCTGTTTGTATACTTTTTAGCAATACTCACGACCAATCTTAAGTTTGCCTTAGTCAGCTCACTTTTAGCTAATTTAGCTTTGAATCTTCCTTCGTCAACAGCAAGCAATATCCGTTTTAATGACCGTTTATTTTCTTTTATAGTCTTTTCTTTATCATCTATTAATTCCTGAATTTTTATCAGGTTTTCAAAAACCACCGCGATTTCATTTTTTTTCATCTCGCAGCAACCCGTTGCCCATTTGACAAATTTTGTCTTGCTTTCCAAATTTGTAAAAACTTCAGTAAGCGAAGCGTCAATTCTAACTGTGCACTTGCCCATATCTTTTCTTTTCGTGTCAAACCAGTCCTTGTACCCTCTTAAAATTTTCTCAATTTTATCCGCGACACCTCCCTCAAACCGCCAGTCTTTTAAAGTCTCAAATACCTTACTATTTCGCCTGGCAATGCTTCTTTTAATACGTTTGTACTCATCAGAACCAGCTTCAGCTTTAAAAAGTTTTTCCCTGTCTTCAATGTTTTCATTGTTTAAGGTTTTAATTTCGCTAATCGTTTTTAAAAAATTCTCGATCTGGATAACTTCATCAACATATGCATCCCCTTCGTCTACATCTCTTAAGACATGCTTGGGCCGAAGGGTTTCATTCTCTATTTGCTTCCCAAGACTGATGATACAGTCTACGCCAACTTGTGTGTCAACCAGATACCTTAAGACTTCCTGTTCTCCTTCCTCTATTTTTTTTGCGATCTCAACTTCACCTTCTCTGCTTAAAAGTGTGACATGCCCCATCTCTCGCAAGTACATCTTGACGGGATCTGTGACACTACCAAAATCTGCAGCGCTTATCTTATCTTCTTTACTCTTTTTTGTATCAACGGCAACTCTCTTTTCAGCTTTTTCAACGACCTCAATGTCCTCTTCATCAAAAATCATTATTGTCTCATCAATCTTCTCCGGCGAAAGCATTTCATCAGGAAGAACTTCATTGATTTCGTCATACGTCAAATACCCTTGCTTTTTGCCTTTTGAAACAAGATCCTTGATGGCCTTTTTTGTAAGCTTCTTCGGCTTTTTTATCTTATTTGCAGCCTTTTTCGGTGATTTTTTTACCACCTTTTTCTTAACTTTTTTTTCTTTCAATTTCGCAGATACTTTTGGCTCTTTTTTCTTTTTTACCTGTTTTTTGGGGGCAGCCTTTTTCGCTGTTTTTTTCTTTGTCATTTACTTTTGCCTCCTGAAGACTCCAAATCATGTTTAAAGGTATTTGCCTTAGCCTGCTTTTTTTTTAATAATTCCAATAGCAGTTTATCATCATTACTATCCTCTGCCGCTTTTATTCTCCGAAGTAAATCATCATCATACCGGCTTCGGCTTGACTCAAATTGTTTAATAAGTTTAAGACAACCATCAAGATTCCAAACTTCTTTACCCATTGCCAAAGACGTTATAATATTTCTGTTTTCCATATTGTCAATTGTGTCTAAAATTTCTGATACCTGACCATTATACTGACTCATCTTATTGATAATCATCTGCCCGATAGATTTCAAGTTCGCATGCTGAAAATATTTAAGAACGTCTCTTTTTTTAATTTCCGGCAATATTTCCGGAAATTGGAGCATCATCGCGATAATATGCTTTTCAATCCTGGTTTCTTCAGCATATAGATCTTGCCCATTAATGGAAAGTGAATCTTTTTTTATCCCATCATGAATGGCTTTCTCACTGGATTTGCCTGGTTTTTTCCTCGTTTCTCTGGACATGGTCTCATATGCATCATTAATCTTTCGAACGATAGCAGTTTCATCAATTCCAAGCCGTTCTGCCAACTCTTTTGCATATAAGGATCTTATTACTTCATCTTTTATCATCACGAAATGTTTTATCATATCTGAAACGATACGGTTTTTTCCTTCTATGGAAAGCCCATAGCGGTTGACGGCCGAATCGATAAGAAATAACATCGAGCTTAATGCTTTTTCAGCGATTTCCAGGAAGGATTCTCGACCAAACTTAAACAGATACGAGTCTGGATCAAACCCATCAGGTAAAACAAGAATCTGTGCGTCCACATATCCCTGTTTAAATATTTCTACGCTTCTTTGTGCAGCCTTAATCCCTGCAACATCTGAGTCATATACCAAAATAACTTTTCCGTTTTCCCCGACATATCTATTCCGAAGCAACTGAACATGCTCACCTGTGAGTGATGTCCCAAGTGTTGCAACAGAATTTTCGATGCCGTGCTGATGCAACGATAAGAGGTCAAAATATCCTTCAGCAATGTAAACAGTTTCAGAATCTCTGCACTTTTGTTTAGCCTGGCTTAGTCCATATAGCGAACTGCCCTTATTGAACACGGGTGTTTCAGGGGAATTAAGATATTTCGGCAGTGAATCATCCATAACGCGTCCGCCGAAACCAATAACCCTATTGCTCATATCACTAATAGGAAATATAATACGGTTTCGGAAACGATCATAATATCCGCCCTTATCCTTGCGTGGAATAACCAACCCGGCCTTTTCAATAATTTTTTGGCTCACCTCTTTTCGAGAAAAATAATTTAACAGATGATTCCACCCTTCCGGTGCACATCCGAGGTCAAACTCACTGATAGTTTCATTTTTCATCCCTCGATTTTTAAGATAGGCGAAAGCCATCTTACCTGCTTTACTGTTCTGGAGATTTTCCTTGTAAAACATCATTGCCATTTTATTAATGTTATAAAGTATCTCCTTTTCGTCAAACCCCCTGTTCTTTTCTTTATGTCTTTTTTCTGGAATTTCAATACCGTATCTTTTGCCTATCAGCCGAATCGCATCAGGAAAAGACAGCCCATCTTTTTTCATGAGGAAAGTAAAAACATTCCCGCCTTCTCCGCATCCAAAGCAATGGAATATCTGTTTTTCTGAACTAACTGTAAAGGATGGGGTTTTTTCAGAGTGAAAAGGGCACAAACCGACGTAGTTCTTCCCAGTTTTCTTCAAAACAACATAATCTGTTATAATTTCAACAATATCAGCAGCATTTTTAATGTCTGCGATCTTATCTTCGGCGATGTGCATCGACAAGAAGACCAACCTCCGTAATTATGAACATAAAAAACTGTTTATAATAGAAGAGTCTTAACTGGGATGAATGTATGAATTTAACCAGATTTATTCTTTTTTTATTTCTTTTGCAGATATTATCCGACGACCTGATTCAATTTTAAGGAAGTGCCCAAAGAAAACCCTGAAGATTATTTATTAATCTTATTAAACTTTTATATCTATTTATTATTTTTTATTTTGTCAATAAATATATGCTTTTTTCAAGGTAATATTACGATAAATAAGGATTTTTTTAGTTATATAAATGGAACAGGTGCATTCAAATTTTCTGAAAAAGTTCATTTTATCAAATAATATAAATACTAAGCTAATTGTTTTTTCTATATTTATGCCATTTCAATCGCTTCTTTTAAATTTAAAGTGCCACTATATAGAGCTCTCCCAACAATCACACCAATAACACCATCTGGCTCTAACTCTTTGATTTTCTTTATATCTTTAATAGTTGAAACACCGCCAGAGGCTACAATAGGGGTGATCGTAGCCCGTGCAAGAAACTTTGTCTGTTCAACATTTGGCCCTGTTTGCATTCCATCCCTGCTAATATCAGTAAAATTTATCGCTGCAAGACCGTACTGTTCAAACTGTTTTGCCAAGTCTATAGCACTGGTTTGGGTAGTTTCCGCCCATCCTTCAATTGCAACCATACCGTTTCTTGAATCTATTCCAACAACAATTTTCCCTGGGTATGCTTCACACGCTTGGATAACTAATGACGGATTTCGAATCGCCTCTGTACCAATGACAATTCTTTTAACACCGAGTTCAATGTACATGCGGATTGTTTCTTCATTACGGATACCCCCGCCAATCTGTAAATCAGCATCAACAGATGCAATTATCTTTTTTATTGAAACAAGGTTTTGGGGGCTTTTTGCAAAGGCACCATCTAAATCCACCACATGTATTATCTCAGCGCCAGCATCGTTCCACCGTTTTGCCATTTCAGAGGGATCATCTGAAAATACTGTCTCATCTTCCATTCTTCCTTGAAGGAGACGAACACATTTTCCATCTTTAATATCTACTGCAGGAATTACAATCATTTCTTTGGCAGTGTTTCAAGCAATTCTTCCAGGCCTGAAACCGCCATCTCCTCCGCGGTCACCCAGCTTGCTTTTCTTTTAATGAATTTACCTATGTTGAAAAGATTTTCGCTTAAAGGACGCTGAGTCTCATCAAAATGCCCTTCCCACAATTGACGCCTTGTTTTCACATCAATAAGATGGATTCCAAATGCTACTGACGCAGGAGTATCCGCTGATATTCTGGATCCAACTCTTTGCTGGAAGCGATATAAATATCCAACTATTACGGCATCTGCGTTTGCAGCTCGTCCCGCTTCCATCAAAAGCTCAAGTTCAGAAGAACTTTGGTTATTTTTTGATATCAAATCAATATCTCCCCACTGGGAATCACTGGTAACCATTTTGTTGTAATACTTATCCTGTCTGAGCTTTAAAACGAGTTTATCGCCTAGATAATCTTTTGCTTTATCCGGCACTTCTCCTGTAATATATACTTTACCGCAGATAGGACACCTGACATTTTTGTCTTTTCCATATAATTCAGACATATTATGAAATGGCAACACCAGCAGTTTTCCGGAAACGGAGTGCTTTTCCTTTGTTTCAGCGCTAGCCATACCCAATCTGCATACATTTATAGCAACAAATAAAACGAGCAAAATAACAAACAAAATATCTTTTCTATGGTGTCGAGTTATTTTTCGCATAAAAACACCTTTTCATTTATACAAATTTGTTTCTAGTTAGAAAGTGTACATCCAGAAATTAGATATTTTGTTCGAGTTCAAGGAAGGCGAAAATTTTAATCCGCCACCGAACTTTGGTGGATTAACCCCAAGAATACATTTAGTATTTCGAGGATTAAAATTTTCGCCTGACACAGAAATCGGGCAAAATAGCAACTTATGAATGGACGCTAGATAGATCCTTTAGATGATCTAACACCTGAAATCCGCTTGTCAAAAGAAGTTGCCAAATCCATTGCCCGTCCCATTGATTTAAAGATCGATTCAATGATGTGATGTTCATTTTCCCCATATAGTACTTGAATATGCAGGTTCATTTTGCACCACGTCGAAAAGGCCCTGAAAAATTCTTTAGCAAGAAATATATCAAACCCCTCAGCTTTGCTCGTTATCTTTGGAAGATTATAAACAAGGTACGGCCTGTTTGACAGATCGATGGATACATTTGCCAAAGCATCATCCATGGGTGTTACCGCAAAACCATAACGAGTAATACCTTTTTTATCCTTAAGGGCCTTATCAAATACCATGCCCAATACAATACCAACATCTTCAACCGTGTGATGAAAATCGACCTCAATATCACCAGTTGCTTCGATGTTCAGATCAAAAAAGCCATGCACGGCAAAAAGTTTTAACATGTGGTCAAAAAAAGGAACACCTGTGGAAATTTTGGTATCTCCTTTTCCATCAATGTTTATTTCAATTTTGATATCCGTTTCTTTGGTTTTACGGTCAACCGTAGCAGATCGGTCCATAGAGCACCTCTTATCCATAACTATTTGAAATTATAGTCTACATTTACCTATATATCGTTCCTACAATTTTTTTTCATTAAAAGTCAAGTCTAATTCAGTTCTGTCTATTATGAAAAAATGCTTCCCTTTAGCATTTGAGAAATTTTCGTTTTACATCATCATTTTAGCGTGTCGAAATTAATTCAATAGATTTTTGTGCAGGGTCTTTGCCGAAATGATTTCAAATACAGATGGGTGTAAAATTTTGGTGGAGATGAGGGGGATCGAACCCCTGACCTCGGCATTGCGAACGCCGCGCTCTCCCATCTGAGCTACATCCCCACAAAGTCTAATTACTTTACTAAATTAAATATCAATGGTCAATTATAAAAAGGATATTGAATTATAATAAAGACATGTTATGAAGCAGATAAAAAGAGATTAACTTGTAGAGGAAAAAATTAATGCCCAAAAAAATAATTTTAGAAAATGCTTTTAAGAAATATACGCTGGATCAGGATAAAATAATCCCACCTGAAGAAACAACAAAACGGTTCAAGAAAAAGCTAACCAAACTGAATCTGGATATTCTGGACAAGACCGAAAGAATCGATACTGGAAGATTAGGCATTCCCGTTTATTTGAGCATCTGCACCCCAAATGCACAGTCCATCACCGGGACAAAAAAACAAATGGGAAAAGGCGCAACTCCTCAACAGGCGGAAGCAAGTGCTGTAATGGAACTAGCCGAAAGGTTTAGTTTTTTCAGTTTCAGCAAAAACCAAGATAACTTCTTTATTGATCAGTTTAAAAATCTTAAAGAAAAAGCCATACCATTTGATATGATTGCAAAATCCGTACACGACAGTTCTGATGAGCTTGATATCACCAGGCGCGTTTTTGAAAACCTTAAACTCAAATGGACAAGTGCTTATAATCTGACCCGTAACGAAGAAATACTTGTTCCTTTTGATTGGTTTTACGCGATAAACGAGTTCAATGGCCCATCTGCCGGTAATTGTAAGGAGGAAGCAATCAGCCAGGGCATTTGCGAAATAGTAGAAAGGCATGTTTCGTCTTTAATTAGTCAAAACCGAATGAACGTTCCGCTAATAGACATTACATCAATTACTGATCCGCTGGTAATCGAAATGCTTCAAAAATACAAAACCGCGGGAATATCCTTGTTTCTTTCCGATTTTTCGTTAGATATGGGAATTCCTACGGTTGGCGCACTTGCTTACGACCCTTCAACCTTTCCTGAAAAAAGTGAAATTGTCTGGACTGCCGGCACCACCCCAGATCCGCAAAAAGCGCTCAGCCGCGGACTTACGGAGGTTGCGCAGCTGGCTGGTGATTTCAATACAGGATCCAATTACGTTGCAAGCGGACTTCCTAAATTTAACGAACTGTCTGATGCGGCTTTTATTACAAATGCTGATAGAGCAATTCCAGTAACCAATCTGCCCAACGTGTCAAATAACAATATTAAAATAGAGATCCAAAACTGTATTTCAGCCCTTGAAAAAAAGAAAATGGAAGTCATCTTGATAAATACAATGCACCCATTGCTCGAAATACCCGCTTTTTATACAATAATACCTGGCTCTCATTTCAGAGAACGGGCAATTGGCACAAGTGTTGGGATGTTTTCAGCAAAACACATCACCGACACGCAGGAACCAAAACAGGCATACAGCGAACTTGAAAAAATCGATGTGTTATTGCCCAATAAGTATTATATTAAATTTTATCAGGGACTGTGCTGCATCAATATGAACGATCCACACAGTGCCTTAGATCACTTTAAATCTTCGCTCGACCTATATCCTACCAAACAAGACATTCCCACCATTTATTCTTACATGGGCGTTGCTTTAAAAGAAATGGAGAGATACAAAGAAGCCATATCTGTGTTGAGAGAGGGAGTAAAACTTGATCAAGATAGAATCGATATTTTCAACCTCTTAGGGTTTTGTTATTTCAAATTGAAAGAGCATGAAAAAGCGATCGAAAATTTCAAAAAAGTGATTCAGCTTGACCCCAGCTCCGCGATCGATTACGCGAACATCGCATCTAATTACCGTGACATGGGTGAAAGAGAAAAAGCTATCCATTATTACCAAATAGCCCTTGACCTTGATCCTTCCATTGACTTTGCAAGAAGCAATCTTGAGATTCTTCTAAGCACTTGATAAAATACCATTATTTAGACGAATACCATACCCCTTTTTATCATAACCTTTCATGAAATGAATATCTGTATATTTTACCACCAGGCCACTCATATAACGATACGTTTGTGAAAAACATAATGGCTTGTAAAGTTTCTGGTTTTATGGTATGGATTTTATAAGAATTTTTTAAATATTTAAATATAAAATGGTAGCAGGATACTGCTATTTTTGAATTTATTATGATTTGAAGGGAATCTATTTATGTCCGAAAAACATCCTGAGTGCCCACTATATAATCCCCTAAACTGTAAAGAATATTACAACCCAAAACTCTGTGCATTTGTGCGAAAAGATAAGGTTTGCCTTAAAAAAAAGAAACCAAAACCAAAGGAAAATAAAGACAATAGCACAGAAAAGGCAAGCCAAAAGACAGGATAATTTAATTTTTCGGGTAACGCCCCAAATACTCACGCATGACCTGCAATATCGGAAAGTTGAGACGGGTCTATCCCCATTTTTTTCGTAGCTGCCTCCCATCGTTTTTCCATAGGCATGTCAAAGATAATTTCTTCAAAGGCATTGCAGGTTAGCCAGGCATTTGCCTTTATTTCAGATTCCAATTGCCCTGGAGCCCATCCTGCACAGCCAAGCGTAATAATAAAAGATGACGGACCCTGCCCCATGGCGATGGCCTCTAAAATATCTCTGGTATTACTCAAACAAAGGGATGGTGAAACTTCAAAAGACCCCTCCCAGCTGAATGGAGGGCCATGAAGTACAAATATTTCATCAATATGCACGGGCCCGCCAATATGAATGGGTATGGAGCCCATGGACGAATCATATTCAATCTTTAGCTCATCAAAAATATCTTTCGATGTTAAATCAGTGTTGGTACGGTTCACGATCACACCAACAGCGCCTTGTGAAGTGTGCTCGGAAATACAGGTAACTGTTTGATGAAATATCGGGTCATCCAAGACAGGCATGGCAATTAAAAACTGCCCTTTTAGAAATGTCTGAATACTCTCATTCATTGTTTATTCTATAAAATAGGAAGCTTTTCGTTCAATCATGTTGGCATGCAAACGGTTTAGTTTCCTTTATGCCCCAATAACTCATAAATTTTTAAATCGCCCACTTCCTTATCAATGTCTGAAGAGACGCCCACTTCATTTAGTGCCAGACGTGAACGGGCCGCATTTAACGTGGTTTCACTGATCAATATTCCGTTCGGGAAAGCCTTGGTCATCTCTTGAAGTCTGAAAACCGTATTTACTGAATCTCCGATAATGGTATATTCCATTTTCATATCAAAACCAATATTTCCCACAACCACTTCACCTGTATGAACACTGATACCTATATTTACGGATGTACCTAACTCCTTTACAAAGTAGTCGTTAACATCCGGTACAGC